>CAZMBD010000013.1:8271-29595 GCA_964564325.1 uncultured Clostridiaceae bacterium | reverse complement strand
AGTATTATCCATAGCAAATGAAACACCTTGTAAACAAGGTGTTTCATCTCCCCCCCTAAAACTATTATTTGTTTTCTAATTCATCAATTCTTTTATTTAGATTATCTATATCTTCTTTGGTAGCTAAATTTAAATTATTCAGATGTTCTTTTATATTTGTTTCTAAATCTTGGACATTTTGAGTATTAGTTTGACTATCTGCTACTACCCTTTTTAATTCCTCATTTAACTGCTTACCTTGTTCTACAGTTATTTTTCCTCTATTTACTAAATCTTTTACTAATTCATCAGCCTTTTCATAACTTAAAGCTAAACTACCTATACCTGCAAAAAATATGTTTTTTAACAAGTCTTCCATATTTACCCTCCTAATATTTATAAAATTTAAGTAAGTACATCTAATAACATTCCCTTAATATCATCTAATCTCTTTAAAATCCTAATTCTATTGTTTTCAATATCTAAAAAATCTTGAGTTAATTCATCTAATTCTTTATCTACTCTCTTTACTAATGAATATACCCTATGTCGACCTCTTCTATCTAAAGAATTTTCTTTATAAAATATATGGGAATTATTAACGGAGATATCTAAAAATTCTTTTACTAATTTTTTATATTCAATTAAATCTTCTATAAATAATCTATCCTGAAGTTTATTAGATTGTACTTCTATTTTATCATATAATATTTTAAGTTCATCTCTAATATGTTCTTGTTCTATTTCATTTAATTTATTTTTAAAAGTTTCATTAATTTCTTTTTTAGTCTCTATTTTAGTATTTTTAACCTGAGTAATATTATTTATACCCACTTTTTCGATTCTAGACATAATCTCCACTCCCTTACTATTCTATTATATACTATCGGCAAGGAATATTAAAATATAAGATTTTATTTAAGAAAAAGTTAAAATAAGTCGATATAAATAGTGGAGAGGATAGGTGAAGATAGCAAATGGAAGCTATAAATTTAAATAAAAAAGAAAACATAATCAATGCCTATGGCGTAAAACCTGAGCTTCTCTATGATATTGAAGGGACTTTAATTGAGAATAAAGGCAAAGATATAAAAGTTGAAAAGAATATAGGCAATAAAGATATTATTTATTCATTGAGATTAAAGGAAGAGATAGATGAAGAATTAGATAACAAAGTACTAATTAATAAAGAAAATATATTATCAGTAAAAACCCAAGAGAAAACAATAAATAAGGATGAAGATAATTCTCTTGAAATAGAAAAAGTAATTGAGAAATTAGGTTTAGAAGACACAGAAGATCTTCGAAAAGCAATAATATATTTAGGAGATAATCAAATTCCAATAAATAAGGAAAATTTAGAATCATTTCTTATGTCTAAGAAATATCTGGAGGAAATAGTAGAAAATTTAGACTTAGACAGTTCTATTAAACTATTAGATAGAGGCATAAATATAGAGGAAGATTCTTTACAAAAAATTGCAGATGCTTTAGTGGAGATAAAAAACGAAAATAAAGATTTTTCTCTTTTAGAAATTTTAGGCTTAGATAGAAAATTAAATTATAAAGAAGCGAAAACCATAGCTAAAGAAATATATGGAAGAAAAATGGGCAAGGATGTCTATGACAGTATAATAGCACTACATAATGAAGGAATACCAATAAATAAAGAAAACATAGACAAAATCATGGAAATAATGGATAAGGCTTATGATTTAAGAGATTATGAAAATGAAAATTTGATAATAGCCTTTAAAGAAGATTTAACTATAAATATAGAAAATCTATACAAATTAAAACATTCTTATAAAGTGGAAAGTCTAGATAAAAATATAGTTTCTCCATTATATGAAGAATTTATTATCCAGAAAGAAAGAGCCATAGAAGATATATTGATAGAATTAGATCTCAATATAAATGAAGAAAATATAAACTTAATAAGAGGATTTATCCAATACGATTTAGATTTAACTAGAGAAAATTATTATTATATAATGAATATGAAATCAAACTTAGAGGAAATTATAAATCTTTTAGACGAGAATTCCATAGCTAAATTAATAGACGAGGGAATTGATCCATTAAATACAGATATAGAAGAATTAATAGTTAAAGTCAAAGATTATGATATAAACCATGTAGATGAAAAGCCCAATGAAGTAAAGGAAATACTAAAGGATATAGAAAATTTAAAGACTATTACGAATAGAGAATTACTCAAATTAGTTAAAGCAGGAGAAGATTTTAAAATAGAAAGCTTAAAGAAAATAGAATATACTAATGTTAATTTAAACAAAGACTTAAATGGTCAAACTATAGAAAAGGTAATTTCTTTAAATAATATATTTAATACATTAGGAGAATTAGAGTCTAATACTATAGCCTTTGCAAGTAGAAGATATAATACCATAACATTAAACAATCTATATGAATCCAATAGCCAACTAAAAAACATAGAAAATGTAATTATAGAACCTATAACTGAAATAGAAGAATCTTTAATTAGACAGGAATATTTAAATGCCAGAGCTAATACTTCTTTAAATTTAATAAAAATGAGTATTAAAGATGGACTAGCACTAGAAAATATGCCGCTAACTGAATTAAATAATTATATAGATAAGAAATTAAATAATTATAAAGAAATAGAAAGATTAGCAAGGGAAATAAAGTATATTAAGGGAAAAGAAGATTATTTAATATCTAAAGTAATGAAAAATGAGCTAAATATGAATTTAGGAGATATTAAAGATTTAGACACTCTCTTAAATTCAGAAAAGGGTTTAGGTGATGAATTAAATAATTTAATTAGAAAACAAAATGAAATTGTAGATAAAGAAATTCAAAAAGGAATAGATATTTTAGAAGCTAAAATAAAAGAGTTTTCTAAATCCTTAAAAGAAGGAAATTCTAAGGCCAAGGATGATTATAAAGAAATGGTAAATAATCTAAAAAATTTAAATAATTCCTTTAACTCAAATGATAGAAATAAAGATGAAACTATGGATAATATAGAAAAATATTTGAATTTACAAAATAAAATATCTAAAAAGGATTTAGTATTACAATTACCTATTGAAACAGGAGATGAATATAAAAATATAAATTTAATTATTCCAAATATAAATAAGGGAATAGATGCAAATAATATGTTATTTTATTTCAATATAAATACAGAAAATATAGGCCCTATGAAAGTCAATTTAAGGGTAATAGGCAAGAAAATTCATATGGAATTTGAAGCTGACAAAGAAGAAATTATTTTAGAAAATAAGAAAATTCTAGAGGAAGGATTGAATAAAATAGGTTATTCCCTAGAAAAAATAGAAATGAATAAAAAGGTGATAATATGAAAAAAGTTCGCCTAGTACCTCAGAAACAGATAAAAAAAGCTTATGATAAAAATAAAATTGCAAAAAAAATTGATTTAGATGAAGAAATGGTAAAAGAAAAATTAGGTTTAAATAATGTAGAAGAAATACCTAAGGAAATGTTTTCAATATTAGGAGAAACTCTATCATTTATAGATAAAGTAAATAAAATGGAGGGAAATAAGGATGAGGATAAATAATAATATACCAGCATTAAACACTCATAGAATGTTAAATATGAATACCAATAGCTTGGAGAAAACTTTGGAAAAACTATCATCAGGAAAGAGAATCAATAAAGCAGCAGATGATGCAGCAGGACTAGCCATATCTCAAAAGATGGATGCTCAAATTAGAGGGCTTCGTCAAGCCTCTAGAAATGGATTAGATGGTATATCCTTAATCCAAACAGCAGAAGGAGCTTTAAATGAAGTTCATGCTATGCTACAAAGGATGAGGGAATTATCAGTACAAGGAGCAAATGGTATATATGAAGAGGGAGAGGAAGGAGATTTAAAAGCCATAGCCAATGAGTTAAAAGAATTGACAGAACAGATAGATAAAATAGGAAAAGATACTACTTTTAATGGAATATATTTGTTGAGAGGGGATTTGGAAGGGAAGACAGAAGAAACAACAGGAGGGTCAGGAGCAAAAATAGAATTAAGACTTCATATAGGTTCAAATGAAGGTGAATATATAGAAATAGATATGAAAGAGATAAATATTAGGGTTGGGAGTGGTCAATTAAATATTATAACTGAAATGGTTGAATCAAAAGGAAGTGGCAAATTTGAAGTAAATACTAGTGGGTTAAAAGCAGAAAACTTTGAAGCTGCCATAACAATTTATGACGATGCAATAAGAAAAGTAGCCTCCCATCGTTCTAAACTAGGAGCCTACCAAAATAGACTAGAACATACCATCAAAAACTTAGATAATACAGCTGAAAACTTAACTGCAGCTAAATCTAGAATAGAGGATGCTGATATGGCTATAGAAATGAGTGAGTTTGTAAAACTATCTATACTACAACAAGCAGGTACTTCAATGTTATCTCAAGCTAATCAACTACCTCAATCAGTATTACAATTATTGCAATAAGGTGGTGTAATTTATGGATAATACAGAACTAGAAAAGAGAATCTTATCCACTAATGATGCAGGGCTTATAGCTATATTATATGAAACTTTAATAGACAATTTTAATAAATCTATAATTGCAATTCATGAAAAAAATTATGAAAATTTAAATGAATTTACAAATCATTCTAGAGCTATACTTACAGAATTAATGGTTCAATTTAATGGAGAAGATGAAGTGTCAAAGGATATAACAGAAATTAATTTATATATAAACAAATTAATTACAGAAGGAGAATATAAAAAAGATAAATCTATTTATGAAAATTGTATAAAAATAGCTACTCCTATATTAGAAGGATTTCAAGAATTAGAAATAAAAGAAGAACCAAAAACAGTAGCAGGTCTTACTTATGGGAAAAGCAATTTAGATGAACATATATTAAAAGGTAAAAAAACATTTGAAGGATAAGAAAAAGACTGTGGAATTTCCACAGTCTTTATTATGTAGCCGTGCACCCAGTTTCGCCGCTATATCCTAGGCGTTACCTAAACAGTTAACTCGAAACAGGCACCCCCACGGCACACGAAAGGGTCTACTTACCGCTGCTTCCTCCCGGACCTGACGGGGTTCATAGGTTTCCGTTGCGTAGGACCCATTTGTCAACATCACTTATTTAGGGCAGACCCCAAAATATAAAACGTCTAGACTGGGAATTCAATCCTGCTATAGCGGTTTGCAGGTTATAGGGCACCGCTACCTCCCCATCTAGCACGGAAAAATTTTCTAATGGCGGAGAGAGAGGGATTCGAACCCTCGAAACGCTCATCACGTTTACCCGCTTTCCAGGCGAGCGCCTTCAGCCAACTCAGCCATCTCTCCAAAAATTATTTTCTTCAATTATTTTCTTCACAGGAATATATTATACTTGAAAATTTAATAAATGTCAAATGAAATTTTCGCTATTTTATCTAGTGTAATTCTTCTAAGTATCTGGTATAATAAATATACTATAGAATATAAGGGTGGATACTATGTATCAAGCATTATATAGACAATATAGGCCTAAAACTTTTGATGAAGTATTAGGTCAGGAACATGTAGTAAATACAATTAAAAATCAAATACAAAATGGAAATATTGGTCATGCCTATTTGTTTTCAGGCACTAAGGGAACAGGAAAAACTTCCGTTGCAAAGATATTTTCTAGGGCAGTTAATTGTTTAAATCCAGTAGATGGAAATCCCTGCAATGAATGTGAAATATGTAAAGGCATATTAGATGAAACTATAATGGATGTAATAGAAATGGATGCAGCTAGTAATAGAGGAATTGACGATATTAGGGAATTAAAGGATAAAACTATGTATCCTCCATCTAGGGCTAAATATAAAATATATATAATAGACGAGGTTCATATGTTAACTGAGCAAGCTTTTAATGCTCTTTTAAAAACTTTAGAAGAACCTCCAAAACATTTAATATTTATATTAGCAACTACAGAACCAGAAAAATTACCACAAACTATATTATCGAGATGTCAAAAATTTGACTTTAAAAGGATAAAAACTGTAGATCTTATTAAAAATATGAATAAAATATGTGGAGAATTAAATATTCCCGTAGAAGAAAGGGCCTTAAAATTAATAGCTAGAAATTCTGATGGTTCCATGAGGGATTGTTTAAGTTTATTAGATCAATGTATTTCCTATAAAGAAGGAGAATTAAAATACGAAGATGTTTTAGATATTTTGGGAATAGCAAATACAGAATTGCTTTTTAGTTTAGTAGATAATATAGTGGGAAAAGATTTAGAAAATGCTCTATTTAAAATAGATGAAATAATACAAGATGGTAAGGATATAAATCAATTTATAAAAGATTTAATTTTCCATTTTAGAAATTTACTAATAGTTAAAACTTCTAATAATCCTATGGAAATAATGGATATAGATGAGGAAACAGTAGAAAAATATATATTGCAAGTAAAAGACATGTCTGTGGACTATATTTTAAAAGTATTAGATATACTAAATACATCTGAAGCTCAAGCTAAATGGGCCACACAACCAAGGATTATTTTGGAGATGGCCATTATTAAAATAGTAAAAATAGAAGAAAGAATGGCTTTAGAGGAAAGAGTTAAAAAATTAGAAGAAATAATAAAAGGTGGAGAAATACCAATAGTTAAAGCTAATGAAACTAAAACAGTTGAAAAAACAATCACTAAATCTAAGCCTAAAAAAATAATAGAGGAACCAAAAAGGGAGCCAGAACCAGAGCCAATAGTAGATGATGGAGTAGAACTACCCTTTGAAACAATCAAAAACAATTGGGAAAATATATTACAAGTAGTAAGAGACAGTAGAGCTAGCACCCATGGCTTACTACGAGAAGGGGAACCTATTTCATTTTCAAATAATAAATTAGAAATTGGTTTTAAAGATGGATATGGTTTTCATAAAGAGGCTATATCTAAAGATGAGAATAAGGAATTAGTAGAAAAAATAATATCTAATTATTTTAATAAAAACATAAGCATTAATTTTATTATGATAGATAATTTTGTGGAGGAAGAAAACACTACAGATAAGGACAGTATCCAAGAAGTAACAGACTTCTTTGGTGAAGATATAGTAGAAATAAAAAGATAAAGGAAGGAGAATTAATATGGCAAGAGGTGGATTCCCAGGCGGTATGGGGAATATGGGAAATATGATGAAACAAATGAAAAAGGTTCAAAAGCAAATGGAAGAAATGCAGAACCAATTAGAAGAAACAGAAATAGAGGCTAGTGCAGGAGGAGGAGCAGTTACTGTAAAGGTAAATGGGAAAAGAGAAGTAATAGCTATTACCATAGATGAAGCTGTAGTAGACCCAGAAGATGTGGAAATGCTACAGGATTTAGTAATGGCAGCAGTAAACGAGGCTATGCGTAATGCAGATGAAATGGCAGCAAAAGAAATGAACAAATTAACTGGAGGAATGAATATACCAGGATTGTTCTAATAGAAAGGCTGATATAGATGGATTATTATGCATTACCTATTTCAAATTTAATTGAACAGCTTTCAAGGCTACCAGGCATAGGGAGGAAAACTGCTCAAAGATTAGCTTTTTATATCTTGGAAATGGAACCTTTAGAAGTAGAAAAACTAGCTACTGCAATTGTAGAAGCAAAAGAGAAAATTAATTATTGCAAAGAATGTTGCAATTTAACAGATGGAGAACTTTGCAATATATGTAGTGATGATAGAAGAGACAGATCTACTATTTGTGTAGTAGAAGGGGCTAAAGATATAGTTGCTATGGAAAGGAGCAGAGAATTTAAAGGTCTATATCATGTGCTCCATGGAGTAATATCTCCTATGGACAATATGGGGCCTGATGAAATAAAAATAAAAGAACTTTTAAATAGAGTTTATAATGAAAAAATAGAAGAAGTAATACTTGCTACAAATCCTACAGTAGAAGGAGAAGCCACAGCATTATATATAGCAAAATTACTTAAACCTTTAGGAATTAAAACCACAAGAATAGCCCATGGCATTCCTGTAGGTGGAGATTTAGAATACTTTGATGAAGTAACTTTAAGTAAAGCAATGGAAAATCGTAGGGAATTGTAGGAAAAACATTTGCTTTTTAGCTATACTAGTCATAAGGAAACAAATAAAAGATAAGAGTATGAGCTAGGAAGGATAGTAATAAGGACTAAGTATAAATGAATAATACAAGGATAAAATATTGAATTAATAGGGAGAAATCCTTTAATTATTCGATTATTTTATCCTTATTTTTTAAATAATAAGACAGATAAGTTCTCTGTCTTATTTTAACTTTCTAAGTTTGTATTTTACAATATTGGGTATTAGATATTTGGAAGGGTTCTAAGCAGACTATATGAGAGGTGAATGATATGAGAAAGTCTTCAAAATTAATTCTATCAGTTCTAGTAATTGCATCTCTAACAATGCTATTAACTGCATGTGGTGGTTCAAATGAACCTTCAGGTGTAGGCGATTACAATGATGGAACATATGTAGGCCAATCAGAAAAAAGAGAATTTGGATATGAGGAAGCAGAAGTAACAATAAAAGATGGTAAGATAGAAGATATAGTACTTAAAAGAATGACTCCAGAAGGAGAAGAAGTAGATTATGACGAATGGACTGGAGAAGATGATAGGCCAAATTTAAAACAATTTAAAGAAGATGTAGCAAAAGAGATGCTAGAAAAACAAAGTTATGAAGTAGATACCATAGCTACAGCTACTCAAACAGTAGATGGCTGGAAAGAAGCAGTTAAAAATGCATTAGAACAAGCAAAATAGTAAAAAAGCAGTAGTTAACTACTGCTTTTTTCATGTCCTTTTTGTATATATTTGATTGCCTTGACCATCAGGCCTTTCCACATCAATATCATTTCTAGCAATAGTTTTATATCTACTTATATTAGGATCCTCCAATGTGCCACCCATATCTACTATAATACTTTTTGCTAAATTAGAATCTCCACCATCCATATCTACTACAACACAACAATTAATATCAGTAATTTCCTCAGTACTACCCATACCACTAACCATGGGACTGGCTGCAGATAATGGAGAATTTCCTTTATCCACATTATTTGCTCCAGAATTTAGCACTAAATCTGCTAAACTTTCTCCACCAGAGGTTCCAGCCAAATCAGTTTTTACATCTCTATTGCCAATATAATGGTCATTAGCATCTACAAAAGAATTATTAAAACCATGAGATTTAAGTTTTTTTACTGTTTCATTTGCATTTTTTAAACTTCCAAAATAAGCTTTAACTTTCACAATATCCCTCCAATCTAATATTTAGTATGTGTTATTTAGACTATTTTATTAAGTGAAATAAAATGTTATAATAAATATAATGTAAAATTTAAAAAGTGGGAAGTGAAAACAATGTATTCTGAATATTCATTAAAGGTAATTGAACATTTTATGAGTCCTCAAAATGTAGGTTCTATGGCGGACTATGATGGTAAGGGTACCTTTGGGGATCCTGGTTGTGGAGATTCTTTGACTATATATATAAAAGTTAAAGACAATGTAATTGAAGACATATCCTTTTTAGTCTTTGGTTGTACTGCATCCGTTGCTACTAGTAGTATGACCACAGTACTTGCAAAGGGTAAAACTATAGAAGAGGCACTTAAAATTGAAGAACAAGATATAGTAGATGCATTAGATGGGCTTCCAGAACATAAACTTCACTGTTCAAATTTAGGAGTACAGGCTCTTCGAAATGCAATTAAAGACTATCAAGAAAAACAAAAAGAACTGGGCTAAAAACCCAGTTCTTAAGTTCTATATTGAAGAATAGGGAAATAAATATATATAAATTATATATTTTAAATATGGAGGATTAGATGAAAAAAAGGGATGGAGTATATATAATTAGATTTAATAAAAAGTCTTTATTACTATGTATTATATTTTTAACTCTAATGGTTTTAGGATTAAAAAAACCTTGGAAATTATCTAGAGTATTTAATCACGAAAATTTAAGAAACATAGTCCTAGATCCAGGTCATGGAGGTATAGATGGAGGCACTGGCAATGCAAACGATATTTTAGAAAAGGATATAAATTTAGATGTGGCATTGAAATTAAAAAAGGAATTATTAGTAGAAGATTATAATATTATCATGACTAGGGAAGAAGATCAGTCCCTAGAAGAATTTAGTAATATTAAGGCCTCCAGATATAGACGAGATTTAGATGCTAGAAAAACTATTATCAATGAAAATGAACCCTTAGTATTTGTAAGTATCCATGTAAATGCCAGTACAGGTCCTAAAGCCCGCGGCATAAAAATCTACCATTTTCCAGATTCTATAGAAGGAGAAATATTGGCAAATAATATAAAAGAATCTGTAGATGAATATGTATATGATGATTTTTTAAAAGATGAAAATCTAAGATCAGAGGTTCTATCAGAAGACTACTATATATTAAGGGAAACTAATTTTACTGGAGTATTAATAGAAATAGGTTTTATTACTAATCCAGAAGAAAACAAATTACTTAAAGACAAAAAATACAAAGAAAAAGTAGCTTATGCTATTAAAAAGGGAATATTAGAATACTTAAAATAAACTAGATAGATGGACAAATACTATGATGAACTTACTTTTAAATTGGACAAGTATATGTTTATTGAAAAACATGACTTAAGTCATATACAAATGATGACTAATGTTTAAAGCTTTTTAAGCTTAAATATTGTATATTAGTATTAAAGGCGAAAGGGGTGGGTAAGATGGAGGCTATTGAAGTTAACAAATTATCAAAGAATTATGGTAAGGTAAAAGCCTTAGATGAGATTTCTTTTAGTGTTAAAAAAGGAAGCATATGTGGAATACTTGGACCAAATGGTTCTGGGAAAACTACTACTATTAAAAGTATTTGCAATTTAATAATTCCCGACAATGGAGATATTAAAATATTTGGAAAGGACAACAAAAAAGCTACACAACATATATCAGCTCTTTTTGAAGGGAATAGAAATCTATATTGGAGATTGACACCAAGGGAAAATTTGCGTTATTTTGCAGGGATTAGAGGTTTAGGGGGAAAAAGCATAGAAAAATCTATAGATGAATTACTAGCTAGATTTAATTTATCACATAAGAAAAATGTAATGGTTAACAATCTATCTAGGGGGATGCAGCAGAAAGTTGCCATAGCTATGACCTTAATATGCGATACAGAAATAATATTACTAGATGAGCCAACTCTTGGACTAGATGTACAAAGCTATATGGACATAAAAGATATTTTAATAAAAATTGCTTCTACAATGAATAAGACTATTTTACTAAGCACTCACAATATGAATTTAGTCCAAGATGTTTGCGA
Organism: uncultured Clostridiaceae bacterium; assembly: GCA_964564325.1. Taxonomy (GTDB): domain Bacteria; phylum Bacillota; class Clostridia; order Tissierellales; family Tepidimicrobiaceae; genus JAAZMA01. The sequence continues at coordinate 18,269 of CAZMBD010000013.1, read as the reverse complement.
AGATGTAGTTATTTTAAATGAAGGGAAAATAGTTGCACAAGATAGTGTAGAAGCATTAATGCATATGTTTGAAAGCATGACTTATGAAATAATTTTAGCAGAAAGCTTAGAAAAAGAAGATAAAGACTATATATCTTCTCTGGATTACGATTTTTATTTTGCTAACAATGATTCCAAATTAGAAATAGATATTCTTGATTTTAAAGAAATATATAAAATTATAGAAATTCTAAAGGATAAAAAAATATATATAAAAGAAATAAAGCAAAAAGACAATAATTTTGAAAGAATTTATTTGAAAATTACCAATGAGGAGGTGGATTAGTTGAAAAAATTCTACTATTTATTTAAAGTATCCCTTGAAAAAACCGTCAAAGAATTATATAGATATAAATTTAATACTATTTCCAATTTTTTAATTTTTTATGTATTATTTATGTGTATGTTTTTAGGAGTTAGACAATTTGGATTATCTTTGGGAGCATCTTCCATAGATATGGGTAATAATTTAGAAGGATTTATAGTTGGATATTTTTTGTGGACTATTATTATGTTTGCATACTCAAATATTGCCTATAGTATAATAAATGATGCCAATAGGGGTACTTTAGAGCAGCTTAATATGTCAAATCTAAGCCTTTCTCAAATTGTAGTTGTAAGAAGTTTTTCAAATCTATTGTTAGATATAATCTTTTCTATTATTCTCCTTTTATTTATCATGAAAACAACTGGTTATTGGCTGCAAATAGATATTATTTCTATTTTAATTCCTATTTTTTTAGGTATATTTAGTATTTTAGGTATTGGGTTAATATTTGGAGGCTTAGCACTTATATTTAAAAAAATACAGTCCTTATTAAATATAGTTCAGTATTTTTTAATAGTTTTAGTAGCAGCATTTCCAGAAAACATTATTATATCAGCTATTCTTCCCTTTAATTATGCAGCAGGAATGATTTTTGATACTATGATGGGTGGCGTTTCTTTTATGGAATTTTCAGCCCTTGAATATGCAATAGTAGTTGGGAATTCCTTAATTTACTTTATTTTAGGTTTAATAGTATTTAATCAATGTGTAAAAATTGCTAAGAGCAGGGGATTATTAGGTCAATATTAAAAATAAAGGTGGAATATTTAATAATAAACGGATAAAATAAGATTAAAGGATTATTTATAATCCTTTAATCTTATTTATGAAAGGAATTATAAAATGAATAATTTTCCAAGTATAGATCAATTACATAAAATACTAGATGAAATCGCAGAAGAATTACCGGAGGAATTTTTCCGTGAATTAAATCAAGGAATAATTCTGTTGCCAGAATATAAACTTCACCCAGAAAGTAGGGCTCAAGATAAACTGTATATTATGGGGGAATATGTTAGAAGTATGGCAGGCAGACATATAGTTATATATTATGGTTCTTTTGAAAAGGTATATAATGGATATCCCATAGAAATAATAGAGGAAAAATTAAGAAAAACCCTATATCATGAATTTATCCACCATTTAGAATCCCTAGCAGGAGAAAGGGGCTTGGAAATAGAAGATGCGGAAAATCTAGCAAAATATAAGGATAAATATAAATAATTCTTATTATTTATTAGATAAAATTTTAAAAGTAACAAAGCTAGTTTTTAGTATTGTGCAATGATTGAATAAAAAACAAAATTAGAAAGGAGAAAAAATTGAAAAAATATTTTAAAGTTACAACTAAAACCATAGTGGCAACAGGGCTAGGAGCAGCAATTTTTATGTTATTATTTATGTATGTTAAAATACCCTCTCCAGTTCCAAATACAAGCCTACAGACTGCCTATGGACTAAGTGCGTTTTTTGCAACTTTATATGGTCCTATTGCAGGTGGACTAATAGCATTTATAGGACATGCACTTAGTGATGCAGTTCAATACGGATCTCCATGGTGGAGCTGGGTAATTGCTAGTGGAGTTGCCAGCTTTATATTTGGATTTGCTTATGATAATACAGGAGTAGAAGAAGGGGAATTTACAAAAAAGGACATAATTAAATTTAATACTATTCAGATAGTAGGGAACCTTATATCTTGGTTATTAATTGCACCATTATTGGATATAGCAATATATGCAGAACCTAAAAATTTAGTATTTACTCAAGGGATTATAGCAGCAATTATGAATTCCATTACAGTTGGAATTATAGGAACTCTTTTACTAAAGGCTTACTCATCTACGAGAGTTAAAAAAGGTAGTATTACGAAAAAATAGTCAATGTATATTCAACATTGCACAATCTAAGATAATTGTCTAATCCCAGTGTATTTTAATTGCACTGGGATTGGATTTGCAGTAGAAGAGCTTTTTCATTTAGGAGGCAAAATTATGGATATAAAACCCATTATTGAATTTAAAGACTTTACTTTTCAGTATTTTAGTCAAAGTGAACCAACATTACACAATATAAATCTAAGTATATATCCAGGGGAGAAAATATTAATAATTGGACCTAGTGGAAGTGGTAAAAGCACATTAGGTCATTGTTTAAATGGACTTATTCCCTTTTCTTATAAAGGAGATATAGAAGGAAGTTTAAAAATAAATGGTATAGAAACTAGGGACTTAGATATATTTAAACTATCTAAAACTATAGGAACTGTACTTCAAGACGCAGATGGACAATTTGTAGGCTTAACGGTGGGAGAAGATATAGCCTTTGCTTTGGAAAATGACAATATAGAATTAGATATAATGAAAAAAAGAGTGAAAAAGGTTGCAGAAATGGTAGATATGGATAGTTTTTTAAATTCTTCTCCCTTTGAACTCTCGGGAGGACAAAAACAAAGGACTGCTTTAGCAGGTGTAATGATTGATGATGTAGATGTATTGCTATTTGACGAACCTTTAGCCAATTTAGATCCAGCAACAGGTAAAATAGCCATAGAAATTATCGACGAAATACACAAAGATTCAAATAAGACTACAATAATTATAGAACATAGACTAGAAGATGTACTTTATAAAGATATAGATAGAATTATTCTTATAAATGATGGTAGAATATTGGCAGATATGAATCCTCATGCTTTAGTATCTTCTTCTTTGTTAATAGACAATGGAATTCGTGAACCCTTATATGTAACTGCTTTGAAATATGCAGGGATAGATGTTAAAGAAGATATGAAACCAGCATATATATGGAGTTTAGATATAAAAGGGCTAGAAAATAAAATAGGGCTATGGAATAAAACTAATATACAAAAGGAAGAGGAGAAAGAGACTAGTTCCATACTTAAATTAGAAAATATAAATTTTTCTTACGATGGAATTAGAAAAAATCTAAAAAATATAAATATAGATATAAAAGAAGGAGAGATGGTATCTATAGTAGGGAAAAATGGAGCTGGGAAATCCACTTTATCTAAGATAATATGTGGATTTGAAAAGGAAGACAGTGGCAATATCTACTATAAAGATGAAAATATAAAAGATTTATCTATAAAAGAAAGGGCAGAAATTATAGGTTTAGTTTTACAAAATCCCAATCAAATGATTTCTAAACAGTTTATTTATGATGAAGTCGCATTAGGACTTAGGCTTAGAAATGTAGATGAAGAGGGAATTAAAGAGCGAGTGAAAAAATCCTTGGAAATATGTGGACTATCTCCCTTTATAGATTGGCCTATTTCTGCTTTAAGCTATGGGCAGAAAAAAAGAGTTACCATAGCCTCCATATTAGTACTAAATCCTAGAATTATAATATTGGATGAGCCAACAGCAGGTCAGGATTATAAGCATTACACGGAAATTATGGAATTTTTAAGAGAAATAAATAAATTGGGAGTAACTATTATACTTATAACCCACGATATGCATTTAATGTTAGAATATACACCTAGGTCCATAGTCTTAACTAATGGGGAAATAGTGGCAGATACGAAATCTTCTATAGTTTTAACAGATCAAGAAATAATTCAATATGCAAATTTAAAAGAAACATCTTTATTTCATCTTGCTCATATGGCAAATATAGATAAAGAAGCAGAATTTGTGCAGCATTTTATAGACTACGAAAGGTGGGTGAGATTTAGGAATGAAGAGTAAACTTTTTTCCTATAATCAATTAGATACTCCTATTCATAGATTATCAGGGCTTACTAAATTAATAGGATTTTTATTATTAACCTTTGCTGTTATGTTTTCTTATGATATTAGAGTAATACTAGGAATAACTCTATTTTCTCTATATATATTAAAGTTATCTCAGATAAAGTATTCTCAAATTAGGCTAGCGGTAATATATGTAGCAATATTTATAGCCATAAATGCAATTATAACATTTTTATTTTCGCCAGAAGAAGGAATTAAAATATATGGTACACGTCATGAAATAGTCCATTTATTTGGGAAATATACATTGACTTGGGAGCAATTATTTTATCAAATAACTAAAATAATGAAATATATATCAGTTATACCATTGGGTATAATATTTTTACTAACTACGAATCCAAGTGAATTTGCTGCATCCCTAAATAGAGTAGGGGTAAATTATAAAGCAGCCTATGCTGTATCTCTTACCTTGAGATATTTTCCAGATATTCAAAGGGACTATAGGGACATTAGTTTAGCACAGCAAGCAAGAGGATTGGAATTATCTAAAAAGGCAAAATTTAGGGATAGATTTAAAAATACCCTATTAATAATCATACCTTTAATATTTTCCACCTTGGATAGAATTGAAGTTATTAGTAATGCTATGGATTTAAGAGGATTTTCCAAAAACAAAAAGAGAAGCTGGTATTCTGCCAAGAAAATGAATAGAGGAGATTATATAGCTATTATACTATCTATTGCAATTTTTATACTAAGCATAGCTATATCTGTATTTATAAATGAGAGTAGATTTTATAATCCATTTATATAGTAAGATAATTTAAAAAAACATTTTAGAGACCATAAGGTCTCTTTTTCTATTTGACAAAAATAAAATTAAGCTATAAAATGAAATTAGCATATGCCAATAACCATTCGGGAGGGATACAAATGAAAATTGCAATATCATCAAAAGGTACAAAATTAGAAGAAAATATGGATTTAAGATTTGGAAGAGCTGAATATTTTATTATCTACGATTTAGAAAAAGATGAATTTCAAGCAATAGAAAATAAAGGATACACGGCTAGTGGTGGAGCTGGGATTGCATCAGCACAGCAATTAATAGATGAAGACATAGATATAGTTATATCAGGAAACTTTGGACCAAATGCCTATAATCTATTAAATAGTTCAGAAATTAAAATGTATAAAGGAGAAGAGATTTCAATAAAAGAATTAATTGAAAATTATAAATCAGGAAAACTAGAAGAAATAAAAACAGCAGGACCTTCCCAAAAAGGAGGACACTAAATGAATATTGTAATACTTAGTGGCAAGGGAGGCACAGGGAAAACTACCGTATCTACTAATTTAGCACTATTGTTAAAAGCTAATTATATAGACTGTGATGTAGAAGAACCCAACGGTTTTATATTTTTAGAACCTGAAAATATTAGGTCGAAGGATGTAAATATAGAAGTACCTAAGATTAATACAGAAAAATGCAATCTATGTGGAGACTGTGCAAAAGCATGTCAATTCAATGCACTGGCAAAGGCAAAAGATAGAATTATTTTATTTGAAAAATTATGCCATAGTTGTGGTACTTGTAAATTAGTTTGTCCCATGGATGCTATAGACTATATTAATAGACCTATAGGGGTAATTGAAGAAGGGCAAAAAGAAGAAATGATACTAAAAAGAGGTATTTTAAACATAGGAGAACCTATGGCAGTACCCGTATTAAAACAGTTATTAGAAGATTTACCAGATGATAAAATAAATCTTTTAGACAGTCCTCCAGGAACTTCTTGTAATGTAGTAAATGTACTACATCATGGAGATTATGCCATATTAGTTACAGAACCAACTGCTTTTGGTCTTCACGATTTAAAGATGGCAGTAGAATTAGTAAGGCAATTTAATATGCCCTTTGGACTTATTATAAATAAGGCAGAGGAAGATAACAATTATTTAGATAAATATATAGAAGAAGAAAATATAAGGCTACTAGGTTCTATTCCCTATAAAAAAGAAATAGCTGAAAAATATTCTAAAGGAGAAACCCTTTTAGAAATAGAAGAGTCTAAGGAGGCTTTTCTAAATATAGCTAAGAATATGGAGGAATTAATATGAGATTAGCTGTAGTTAGTGGAAAGGGAGGTACAGGTAAGACCACCATTGCTACTTCTATTGCAGAATTAGAACAAAGTTTTGTAAGAATAGATGGAGATGTGGAAGCTTCAAATATGTACCTATATTATGATGGAGAAAATATAGATAGGGAATATTTTTCTGGGGGAAAAGTGGCAAATGTAGATTTAGGAATATGTACTAAATGTGGACTATGTAATGAGGTTTGTAAATTTGATGCCATAGATAAGGGTATAGTAGATGAATTAAGATGTGAAGGTTGTATAGCTTGTAGTGTAGTTTGTCCAGTAGATGCCATAGATTTTGTGAAAGAAAAAACTGCTGATATCCGTACTACAAAAATCCCAAATGGAAATATATTTTGGGCTCAAATGGAAATAGGAGGAGATGGCTCTGGTTTACTTATATCTCGAATGAGACAAAAGGCAGAAGAATATGAAACTAGAAAAGGCATTACTATACTAGATGGTTCTCCAGGCATTGGTTGTTCAGTTATAGCATCTATTACAGCCAATGATTGGGTACTAATAATTACAGAACCTACTAAATCAGGTTTAGAAGATTTCAATAGAATATATGAACTTACAAAACATTTCAATATACCAGCCTTAGCTTGTATAAATAAATACGATATAAATGAAGAAATGACTAAAGAAATAGAAAATTATTGTATGAAAAATAAAATTCCATTAGTAGGGAAAATACCCTATGATGAAGTAGTAATAGAATCCATAAATAATTTAAAACCAATAATATACTATGAAAATAGTAAAGCAAATTTGGCTATTAGAGAAATGTGGAATGAAATCAAGAAAAATTATTTAAAAATTTAGGAGGGGTTAAGTATGAAAATTGCAATTGCAGCAGATGGTAATGTGGTAAGTGGACATTTTGGACATTGTGAGGGTTTTCAAATTTATGATGTAGATGGAGAAAAGATTTTAAACAAAGAATTTGTAGCAAATCCAGGTCATAGACCAGGGTTTTTACCAGTATTTCTTAAAGAAAAAGGAGTAAATATTATAATTTCAGGTGGTATGGGTGGTTCTGCCCAACAACTATTTTCTGACAATGATATAGAAGTAATAGTAGGAGCTAGTGGAGATTGTGATAAAATAATAGAAAAACACCTAGAAGGTGAACTAAAATCTACAGGAAGTATATGCGAAGAACATGCCCATGAAGGCCATTGCGAAGACTAACTCATTTTTGAGTTAGTTTTTTTACAAATAGTTATTGACATATACCCAAAACTTTGTTACACTATTTATAGTGGGCATATACCCAAAACTAAAAAAGGAGGTATTATTTATGCCAAGATTTAATGGAATGGGACCTTGTGGTATGGGGCCAAGGACTGGCAGAGGAATGGGACCTTGTAGTAGAGGTAGTTATGAAAGAGGGTTTTACGGTTCTGGATATAGAAGAGGTACAGGCAGATTTAGAGGATTGACTCCACGCCCTTTTGGGCCAGAGGAAGAAAGGACTTTTTTAGAAGATGAAAAAGCATATTTAGAAGCTAGACTTGAGGAAATAGATACAATATTAGAGGAACCTGATGAAAAATAATAAAAGGGTGGTTTAACCACCCTTTTATTATGGTAAAATACATATAAAGGGGATGAAGAATATGCGACCAAAAAAAAGAAAAAGAGTTTGTAATATGCCAAATTATAGAATGTTTGGCCCATTAAATGGGAAAAATCATGATGAAATAATAATACTTTCAGTAGAAGAATACGAAGTAATTCGTCTAATAGATTTAGAAGGACTAGAACAACAACAATGTGCAGAAAGAATGGAAGTAGGCCGTTCCACAGTCCAAAGAATGTATAGTGATGCAAAGCGAAAAGTAGCAGATAGTTTAGCAAATGGGAAAATCCTAAAAATTGAGGGGGGAGATTATTTTCTTTGTGATTTAGAAAATAATTATTGTACAAATTGTAATAGAAAAAGACATGGACATGGTAATGGTCACAGAAGGGGCAAAATGTGTTAATATATAGTATATAAGAGTAAATTTTTGGAGGTCTAATATGAAGAGATTTATATGTATTGTTTTATTATTAATGATATTATTTCCCACAAATGTTTTTGGAGAATTTTTAGAACCAGAAGAAACCCATATGGAAAGGGCAATTGTATTAGAAGTTGAAGATGGGGAAGATGATGAAATAAGCGAAGGTTTTGTATCTCGAACTCAATATGTAAAACTTAAGATTTTAAGTGGTAAATATAAAGGTGAAATTTTCGAAATAGAAAATGATTTATCAGATAATATTGCTTATAATATAGAAGTTAAACCTGGAGATAAGATTATGGTAGGAATAGAAGAATTTACAGACGATTCTATGGATATATATATTTCCGACCATATTCGTAGTGATCATATATTTATACTTCTAGGAATTTTTATATTATTAATTATACTAATAGGCGGGAAACAGGGGGTAAAAGCTGTAATTACTTTAGGACTTACTATATTTTTGGTATTGAAAGTTTTACTTCCCTTAATGTTAAAAGGCATTAATCCAATTCCTATATCTGTAGCTATATCAATAATCATAACTATAGTCACCATATTTATTATAGGTGGGATTAATAGCAAGAGTATATCTGCAGTTATTGGTACCAGTTCTGGAGTAATTATCGCTGGACTTATAGCCTATATAGTAGGTAGTAAAGCAAAATTAACTGGTTTTAATGCAGAAGAGGCTACAATGCTTATGTATATTCCTCAGGACATAGATTTTGATTTTAAAGCTTTACTTTTCTCTGGAATTATTTTAGGTGCACTAGGTGCCATAATGGATGTAGGAATGTCCATTGCATCTTCCATAGAAGAGATTCACAATGCAAATAAAGAAATTAGTAGAAGAGAATTATTTAATGCAGGTATGAATGTAGGAAAAGATATAATGGGAACTATGACCAATACCCTTATACTGGCCTATGCTGGTAGCTCCATACCATTATTACTATTATTTATGGCTTACGAAATACCAATGAAAGAAATAATAAATTTAGATTTAATTGCCACAGAAATAGTTCGTTCACTATCTGGAAGTATAGGGCTCATACTAACCATTCCTTTAACGGCATTAATAGCTGCATTTTTGTCTTGTAGTAGAGCTAATATTAATCGAGAAGAAACTCAAGAAAAATAAACGAGGGGTGAATTTTGTGGATAATATAAGCAATTGGGAAAGAGAAACCCTATTATTAATAGAAGATTTGATAAATAAAAAAGGCTATAAGCTAACCAATCAAAGAAGGGAAATTATTTACGTATTTTTAAGAAATGATCAAAAACATTTAACTGCAGAAAAAATACATGAAAAATTAAAACCTAATGGAGTAGGTTTAGCTACTGTATATAGAAATATTAAAATATTCGTAGACTTAGGCATAATAAAAGAATTTAAAGTAGAAGACACTAATTACTATGAATTAAAAATGTATGCTAAAAAACCTTTACATATACATTTACAATGTGAAGGATGTGGCAATATAGAGGATATTTTAAATCAAGATATAGTACTTGAATATTTAAAGATAAATCAATTAATAGAAGAAGAACAAAAATGCCGAATACATGATATGGACATTATGATTCATGGCTTGTGTAAAAATTGTTTGAAGGAAAAATAAATTGACACATCTAAAAAATAATTATACAATCATATTAGCATATGCCAATAAATGCAAGAGGCCCCACAAACAAAGGGGACAGTCCCTTTCATTTGACACAAACAAGGGACAGTCTATCT
>CAZMBD010000013.1:0-8171 GCA_964564325.1 uncultured Clostridiaceae bacterium | reverse complement strand
CACAAACAAAGGGGACAGTCCCTTTCATTTGACACAAACAAGGGACAGTCTATCTTGCATTAAAGAAAGGATGATATAAATGAGTAATTGTGATACTTGTCCATCTAAAAATAGTTGCAATACTGAAGAGTCTACTTGCACTATAAAAAACAATCCTAATAATAAAGTTAAAAACATTATAGGAGTTATGAGTGGTAAAGGTGGAGTTGGGAAATCTACTGTATCTGCTATGATTGCAGAAGAATTAAACAATAAAGGATATAAAGTTGGATTGATGGATGCAGATATAACTGGTCCAAGCATACCTAGACTTTTAAATATTAGTGAAAAACATGCTATAGCTGATAAAAGAGGTCTATTACCAGTAGAAACAGAAAAGGGCATAAAGGTAATAAGTCTTAATTTATTAACAGAAGATGAAAATCAACCAGTAATTTGGAGAGGCCCCTTAATTGCAAGTTTAGTACAGCAGTTTTGGACTGATGTATATTGGGGAGAATTAGACTATTTAATCATAGATATGCCACCAGGAACAGGAGATGTGGCTTTAACTGTTATGCAGTCTATACCTATATCTGGGATAATAATGGTGTCTGTACCTCAAGATTTAGTATCCATGATAGTTTCTAAAGCCATAAATATGGTAAAGAAAATGGATATTCCAGTTCTTGGAGTAGTAGAAAATATGAGTTATGTAAAATGTCCTGATTGTAATAAAAAGATTAAAATATTTGAATCTGACAATATAGATGTATTTTTAAAGGAAAATAAAATAGAACTTTTAGGAGAATTACCTATGTCTAAGGATGTAGCTAATATTTCCTTAGATGGAAATGAAATAGGAGATGAAGAAGTAAAAAAGGTCTTTGAAAATATTGGAGAAAAAATAGTAGAAAGTCTGAATTAGCCAAGACTTTGAGGTGATTATATGGCAAGGCCAATTAAATGTAGGAAAGTAGAATTTCTACCAGAGACCACCCAATTTATTCCCCTGGGGAAAGAAAAAACGAAAGAGATCGTCTTAAAGGTAGAAGAATTAGAAGCCATGAGATTAAAAGACATTGAAAATCTTACTCAACAGGAATGTGCAGATATAATGGGTGTTTCTAGGCAGACCTTTCAAAATATAATAGATACAGCTAGAAAAAAGGTAGCCCTAGCTTTAACAAAAGGACATGCCATCAATATAAAAGGCGGGAACTATGCATTTAAACATTGTGAATTAAAATGTCAAGCTTGTAATAAAAATTACGAAGTTGAATTTGTAAGAGATAAAAAAATTTGTCCAAAATGTCATTCCGAAGAAGTAGTATGTAAATCTAAGAAAAAGGCTTGTAAAAACTTATGTACCAAATAAAGGGTATAAGCCTCCGTAATTTTGGGAAAAATAAAAATAAGAAAATTATGGGGGTTATTTTATGGAAAAAAACAAAAACTATTATAAAGAAAAAGGGGCAAAAATCATTGAAATAGCTAATTCCATAGCCGACAAATTTAAAACTAGTGAAAAGACTGAAAAAGAAAAGATTATGGAAAGCTTAAGACAAGCTGAAAAAGAGTGGAAGGACAAAGAAAAATATTTTCAATCTGTAACAGAGCCAGATTTAGTAGACCATGCCATATATGAATTAGAAGCATCTAAAATAAAATATATGTATTTATTAAAAAAGGTAAAAGAAATAAAATAATAGTAATATTTACAAATTCTGTCCCCTATTATATAGTATAATAAAAAAGGGGAGGAGATTTCATGAGTATTGGCACATTATTAGCATTTATATTTGGCTTATTTCTACTTTATATAATAGGCTTATTATTGGTAATTCCAATTAAAATAATAGGAAAATTAATAGTCAATGGAATATTAGGTGGAATATTATTATTGATTTTCAATTTAATAGGTGGAATATTTGGCTTAAATCTTATTATAAATCCAGTTACAGCAATAGTAGTAGGTTTTTTAGGTATACCTGGAGTAATATTACTACTTATATTACAATGGGTTTTATGATATAATATTGTAATAAGTTGTAATATGCTTGACTTAGGTAGCAATATATATTATATTAAAACAAGGAAGCTGTTACATGTAAAGGATCTAGAATTAGTAATGTAAATATAAAAATGTAGGGTGAAGGTCATCCGAATTAACGCCTGTTAAGATAGTAGGTTACGAGGTCAATGAAGCAGGAAAGTCTAGTAGTAATGCTAGAAACCTGTCACTTTAGTGATGGGAGATTCACATATATGTAATATAAAATATTTTTAGTAAGGGGGCAAAAGCCATGGCAGCAATTAAAATACAAGTAGAAAGCAGAACGGCACTTGGCAAAAACAAAGTAGATAAAGTTAGACAAAATGATTTAGTGCCTGGAGTATTGTATGGAAAAGGGGAAGAAACTAAACATGTTCAAGTAGATAGACGTGTATTTGAAAAAGTATACAGAACTGCTGGAATGAGTACATTAATAGATCTAGAACTTAATGGCCAAATTACGCCTGTATTAATCAAAGAAGTTCAAAAACATCCATTTAAAAATGAATATCTACACATTGATTTTCAAGCATTAAATATGAATGAAAAGGTAAAATTAACTATTCCTATTATATTAAATGGTAGAGAAAATATTAAGATACAACCTTCAATATTAGTCCAACAATTAGACGAAATTGAAATTGAATGTTTACCAGCAGATATTCCTCACACTCTAGAAGTAGATGTATCCAATATTGACTTCACTACTCCAGTATTTGTTTCAGACTTAGAGATCTTTGACAATGAAGATATAACTATATTAAGGGAAGCAGATGATGTAGTAGCCAGTCTAATGGAACCAACTATGGAAGAAGAATTAGAAGAAATAGAAGCAACAGAAGAAGAAGGTTTAGAAGTAGAAGCAGACGAAGTACCAGTAATAGGAGAAGAAGAAGAGGAAGAGGAAGAAGAAACAGAAGAATAAGGCACTTTGGAAAACAGGTAAAAGATTACCTGTTTTTTTATTTGCCATTTTTTCACTTGTGGATTAAAATATAGCTAAGGAGGGCCACCAAATGGAACAAATAATTGAAAAAAAGAATAAATCAGCAATTAAAACATTTCTAGTTATAATACTATTTGCAATATTAATAGATTTTATTATATTTATTATGAATAAATTTACCAATACACTTCCCTATATAACCACCATATTAACAGTTTTTTTAATAGTAATATCTTGTAGTTATATATTAATTAAATATTTTTCTAAATACTCTTATATCCTAACTAAAGAACAATTAATATTTAATAGAGTAATAGGGAAAAGAAAATTTGAAATGTTAAGAATAGACTTGGAAAATATAATAGATATAAAATTATATAAAAATAATGAAAAGACTAATTATAAATTTATTTTTGATACATCAGAGGATAATATATATATAGGTAGATATAAAACAGATAAAGGTATTAATAACTTTTTATTTAGCCCCAATGAAAAAATCCTAAAAGAATTAAAAAGGAGTGGAAACAATGGGTAAAATACTATCAGGATATTTATTTCCCCATCCTCCTATTATAGTGGAGGAAATTGGTAGAGGTGAAGAAATAAAGGCAAAGGAAACTGTAAAGGGCTGTCAAGCCTTAGCAAAAGATATAGCCCATATATCACCTAATACTATAATAGTTATAACACCCCATGGCCCTTTATTTAGAGATGCTATATCTATATCTACAGAAGAAAACTTAATAGGAAATTTTAGGAACTTTGGTAATAGAAATTTAAATTTTGAATTTGAAAATAATGTGCAATTGGTAAATAAAATAGTAGAGAGAGCCCATAAAGAGAATATAATAATGGCAGAAATAGATAAAGATTTTGCCAAAACTTATAATATAGACTTAAAGCTAGATCATGGAACACTGGTACCATTATATTTTGTAAATAAAGAATACAAAGATTTTAAATTAGTTCATATAACCTATGGCCTATTATCTCCACAGGAATTGTTTAAGTTTGGTAAAATCATCCAATCTGCTGTACTAGAATTAGAAGAAGAAACTATAATGATTGCAAGTGGAGATTTGTCTCATAAACTTTCAAATGAAGGGCCCTATGGTTATTCTCCCTATGGGGAACAATATGATAAGGAAATAATAAATCTATTAGCTAAAGGAGATTTTAAATCTATAGTAGATTTTGATTTAAACTTATGTGAAAAAGCAGGAGAATGTGCTCTTCGTTCTCTAATGATATTGGCAGGATTCTTAGATGGATTTAAAATAGAATCTAAAGTATTATCTTATGAAGGCCCCTTCGGAGTAGGATATGGCAATGCCAGTTTTAAGATAGTAGAAGAAAGTGAATATGTAAAACTAGCTAAAAAAAGTTTAGAATATTATGTGAAAAATAGAAAAATCATAGATATACCAAAAAATTTATCTGATAAATTGTTAAAAGAAAAACGTGGAGCTTTTGTAACCATAAAGATGGACAATATGCTAAGGGGATGTATAGGTACTATTGGACCTACTAGAGATTCTTTAGCAGAAGAAATAATTTATAATGCCATAGCTGCAGGAATAGAGGATCCTAGATTTCAGCCAGTTACAGAAGAAGAATTACCTTATTTAGAATACTCAGTAGATGTACTTTATCCACCAGAACCTATAGATTTTATGGAAGAATTAGATGTAGGAAAATACGGAGTAATAGTATCTAAAGGATTTAGACGAGGTCTATTATTACCAAATTTAGAAGGAGTAGACACTCCAGAAGAGCAAGTAAGTATTGCCCTTACTAAAGCAGGTATAAATAGATATGAAGATTACAAAATGGAAAGATTTCAAGTAGAAAGGTATTTTTAAGGAGGATTTTTGATTTTTATGGAAGCAATGTATTATACCAAAGAAAAAAACAATATAGTAAAATGCAATCTTTGTCCTCATAATTGCACTATAAAGGAAGGAAATAGGGGAATATGTAATGTAAGAGAAAATGTTCACGGCACACTTATAAGTTTAAATTATGGTAAACATACTTGCTATGCTTATGATCCAATTGAAAAAAAGCCTCTATATCACTTTTATCCAGGTAGAGAAATATTTTCTATAGGTAGTTTTGGATGTAATCTAGACTGTGATTTTTGCCAAAATTGGGAAATAACCCATGGGAAACCTTTAAATATTGAAATTGAAGATAGTGATCTTTTAATATTGGCAAAATCCAATGATTCCCTAGGTGTAGCTTATACTTATAATGAACCTACTATTTCCTATGAATATGTATATCATATATCTAAATTAGTTAAAGAAATTGGCTTAAAAAACGTATTAATTACAAATGGATTTATAGAAGAAGAACCTTTAAGGGAAATACTTCCCTATATAGATGCTATGAATATAGATTTAAAATCTATGAATAGGGATTTTTATAGTAAAATATGCAAGGGTAGATTAGACCCAGTGCTTAGAACAATAGAAATAGCTAAACAATATACCCATGTAGAAATAACTACTTTAATTATAGAAGGAGTAAATAGTAGTGAAGAAGAAATAGAAAAACTAGCTAGTTGGATAGGAAATATAGATAGAGAAACACCCTTCCATATATCCAAATATTTTCCTCACTACAAAATGCATTTGCCAGAAACTTCATATGAAACACTAATAAAGACTAAAAATATAGCAGAAAAATACTTAGACTATGTCTATATAGGAAATATTTGGGGTGCAGATAATAATACTTATTGTCCCAATTGTAATTATCAATTAGTAAATAGACAAGGTTTAGTTGAAATAGTAGGCATAAAGAAAAGCAAATGCAAAAATTGTGGAAGGGACATTAGTATAATCTACTAATGGACTTTTCATGGTGAATTGTGCATTGTACATTGTATAATCTTAGGTTATAATTAAATAAAGTCATTTAGAAAGGAATGAATTATTATTGAGGGGAATATTTATAACATTAGAGGGACCAGATGGATCAGGTAAAAGCACTATAATGGATTTAATTATAGATTATTTTAATGAAAAAGATATAGATTTTATTTCCACTAGAGAACCAGGGGGTACTGCTATCGGAGAAGAAATTCGACATATTATATTAGATGAAAAAAATCAAAATATATCATTAGAAACAGAAGCTCTATTATATGCAGCATCTAGAGGGCAGCATGTATATGAGAAAATTCTTCCAGCATTAGAGGCAGGGAAAATTGTACTATGTGAAAGATTTTTGCTATCCTCCTTAGCCTATCAAGGCGTAGGCAGAGGTTTAGGTGTGGAAAATGTGAGAATAATAAACGATTTTGCTATAAAAGGACTTAGACCAGATTTAACATTATTTTTTCATGTAGATCCAATACTTACATTGGAAAGAAAGGTGCAAAAACAAGGAGGGGATAGATTAGAAAAAGAAGGTTCTGAATTTCATAAAGGGGTATATAAAGGATATATGAAATTATTAGATACTTATCCAGACAATATACAAATAATAGATGCAAGTAAATCTGTAGAAGAAGTATTTAATCAAAGTATTGCTCATATAGAAAATATTATTAAAAATAGGAGGGAACTAGAATGAAACTTATAGTTGCTATAGTACAAGATCAAGATATGCCATCTTTAATAGACGATCTTACGGAAAAAGAATTTAGAGTTACAAAACTAGCCTCTACAGGAGGATTTTTAAAATCAGGCAACACTACTCTTTTAATAGGCGTAGAAGATGAAAAAATAGATGAAGTAATAAAAATAATAGAAGAAAATTGTAAAACTAGAGAAATCACCACTTCACTACTAACAGTGTCCATGCCTGGAGACACCTATATCCCTTATCCACTGGAAGTAAAAGTAGGTGGTGCTACTTTATTTATCTTAGATGTGGAACAGTTTATTAAAATATAATTTGGAGGGGTTAATATGAAATTGATTATTGCCATAGTCCAAGATGAATTTTCAAACCAAGTAATAAAAAGTCTTATGTCTAAAAAATACAGGACTACAAAATTATCCTCTACAGGAGGGTTTCTAAAATCAGGCAATACTACTCTTTTAATAGGAGTAGAAAACAAAGAAGTAAAAGAAGTAATTGGTATAATAGAAGAAGTTTGCAAATCTCAAAATGTTAAGAAAGGAAAAGAAGAATTAACTGTTGGTGGTGCCAATATATTTGTGCTAAATATGGAAGACTATAAGAGAATATAATATTGGAGGAAATATAATGGATTTTGCCCAAATATTAGGACATGAAAATATAATAAGAAATTTACAAAATGCCATTAAAAAGGAGCAAATATCCCATAGTTATTTATTTGAAGGGGAAGAATCCATTGGGAAAAGGATGGTAGCCCTATCCTTTGCTAAAACTTTATTATGTAAGAAACAAAAATTAGAACCTTGCAATAATTGTAATTCTTGCTTAAAATTTGATAATTTTAATCATCCCGATTTTGAACTAATAGAACCAGAAAAGGATAAAATCAAGAAAAAGGAAATTGATAATATAATTAATAATATAAATATAGCTCCATTAGAAAGTAATAGGAGAATAATTTTAATTGATGATAGTGATAAAATAGGGCTGGAGGGGCAAAACACCTTATTAAAAACTTTAGAAGAACCTCCATCTTATATTAATATAATACTAATTACTTCTCAAGCAAATAAACTAATTCCAACCATATTATCTAGATGTGAAAGAATTAGATTTTACCCTGTTGAGAATGTTAAGATAGAAAATCTTCTAGTTTCTAAATATAATAAAACAGTGGACGAGGCTAAGTTTATATCACATTTTACAAAAGGTTCTGTAGGCAATGCCATTAAATTATCTAAAACTCAAGAGCTTTTTGAAATGAGAGAGGAAATCTTAAAAATAGTAGACAATATTATAAAAGGGGATAAATTTAAGGTATTTAGCTCCATAGACTTTTTTTTAAACAATAAGGAAAATTATGAGGAGATTTTAGATATAATTATTTACTGGTTTAGAGATTTACTTTTGTATAAAGAGCTAGGAGATACCGAACTTTTGGTAAATAAGGATAAGACCTCCTTATTATCCAGTCAATCATTCTTAAAAGAAGGTCAAATTAATGATATAATAAATAGGACAATAGATACAAAAAAAGATATAAAAAGAAATATAAATTATCAGTTAGCCATAGAAACCATGCTTTTAAGTATG
>CAZMBD010000012.1:0-29623 GCA_964564325.1 uncultured Clostridiaceae bacterium | reverse complement strand
TTTTAATACCTTTTTGTTCTATTTTCTTACAGTTCATTATTAAGTCTGTATCTGGGTTTCCAAATCCTTCTTGTGATATTATTACTGCATCTAATCCAAGATATTCTGCTAATTTAGCTGTCCAGTTTGATGATCTTTCTTTGTCTGCTAAATATACGTTTTCGTTAGTGATTATAACACCGACGAAATTAAGTTCTTTACCGTGAACTGCTAGTAAGTCATGAACAACTGGGTTATTCATTTGATGATAAGTTGTATTCTTATCACATGCAGATACACAGTTACCACTTACAATTGCACCATCCATAATTTCAGTTGGATACATTATAGTTGGTACTATTTGTTTAGCATCTACTCCATATACATAAGTGTCATGAAGTAATCCTTGTGTTTGAAGCATTTGAACATATCCTACCTTTGGAAGATCTGGATATTTCTTTATACCTTCTAATAAAGGTTCAACTTCATATACTTCTACCTCATCTGGAGTTAATGCTTTAGCTGTTTCTGCTAAGTAAGCTGCTGCTTTAAATCCAGCAAATCTTACAGCTTTCTCATGGTCGTGTTGTTTTAATCCATCTATTGGTTCACATCTTAATACTAAGTTTACAGTTTTAGAGAATGGAGTATAATCTGCTCCAGGTCCTGTCATGTCTACAATACCTTCTTGGAAACCTACTATTTTACCAGTTGTCATAACTGTACAACCTTTTAAAACATTAGTTTTCCCTGAACCAACAACATCAACTTTTGATAATATTCCTGGAAAAACTCCTCCTGGTCCATCAACCTTAACTCTTGGTTCTACAACATCTTTTACAGGAGTAATTCTTACACTTTCACCAGGTCTTGCAATGTCTACGTCTACTTCTTTAAGATGCTCATCTTCTTTAATTAAAGCAATTAATTCTTCTTTATTTACATAAAGCACCCCATTTTCAATTTTGGTATCACTACCAAATTGAACGTCATTTATAAGCACATGGCCTAATTCTAGACGCATAAGTTCACCTCCCCTTATTTTTGAAACTATCTATTTTAATTCTGGGCAAAGCCCAGAATTAAAAACAAAATTATGCATACTTTTTAACCATTTCTTCTACTGCAGTTGCTGTAGCTTCTGATTCTGCTAATCTTTCTACTTCTTTTCCATCTTTGTAAATAATAATGGCTGGTAATCCCATTACTTTTTGTCCTATAGCAAGTCTTCTTGCTTTTGTAATGTCTAATGAACAGAATTTAATTTTATCACCATACTCTTCTGCTAATTTGTGAACATGAGGCATTAAAGCTTTACATGGTTCACAAGTTGGCCCCCAAAAGTCTACTAGTGCATAACCTTCATAATTTGTAATTTCCTCTTCAAAATTCTTTCTGTCTAGTTCTACCATAATTATCCCTCCTAAATTTATTTAAGCATCAAATTTTTCATTGATGTACTTTTCAGCTTGAACTGCTGCAATAGCTCCATCTGCTGTAGCTGTTACCACTTGTCTTAAAGATTTAACTCTACAGTCTCCAGCTGCAAATACTCCATCCACATTAGTCTTCATATCATCATCTGTTGGAATATAGCCACGTTCCATTTCTACTTTTCCCTCAAATAATTTAGTTGTTGGAACAAAACCTATGAATGGGAAGATTCCAAAAGTACCGTCATCTTCATCAGCAACAATTTCTGTCAATTCTCCTGTTTTAACATTTTTCACTACCATAGATTCTACTATGCCATCGCCTTTGATTTCTTCTACTACTGAATCCCACATAAATGCCATTTTTTCATTAGCAAAAGCTTTTTCTTGGATGGATTTTGCTGCTCTTAATTCATCTCTTCTATGAACTATAGTAACCTTTCTTGCAAATTTAGTTAAATACATTCCTTCTTCTACTGCTGTATCTCCTCCGCCAATTACATATACTTCCATATCTTCGAAGAAAGCAGCATCACAAGTAGCACAGTAAGAAACTCCTCTACCTGTTAATTCTTTTTCTCCAGGGCAACCTATAAGTCTAGGATTAGCACCTGTAGCAATTATTACAGTTCTTGCTTTATATTCTTCTTTTTCACCTTTAAGTACTTTTATTTCTCCATCTAACTCTACTTCTTTTATTGTGTCTAATTTCTTTTCTCCACCAAATTCTTCTACTTGTTCTACCATTCTAGCTATTAAGGATGGTCCAGTGGCATTTTCTACTGAACCTGGATAGTTTGCAACTTCATCAGTTTTAACTATTTGTCCTCCAGCCTTTTCCTTTTCAATTATTAAAGTGCTTAATCTAGCTCTAGATGCATATAATCCTGCTGCTAAGCCTGCAGGGCCTGCTCCTATAATGACAACATCATAGATCATTTTTTCTTCCTCCTTTGGATATAATATTGTGATGACAAGTTGTTATAGTCCATTGTACTATATGCTTTATTCTAAAGATAAGTTTATTAGGGTTTATTAAAAAAGCCTCACCATAATAATAATTAACCAAAAACAAAATAGGTTTCTACTAAAGAATATCATACAATTATATGTTACCCATTTATTTTAATTTTAAAATAAATTTTTTATGAATTTGTTTTCCTTATCTTTAGATAAAAATAGAGTAGAAGGCATCAGCCTTCTACTCTGTTATTAAACCTGAGAGTTTCCCCCAAAAACGGATTGCTCCTTCGGTGCCGTAGCTTTTCAGAGTTTCGTCAAAACACGGTCCTTTTGCCTGAGATCATCGTTATAAAAGGGCAAACTTTATAACTTATTCCTTCGGCGCCAAAATATTGGTCTCTCCCGCATTTATCATCCGTAAGTATATAATTTTGTTATTTTTTTCACACTTCGATTATATTATAATATATAAAATTAATAAAGGCAATACTTTTATTAAAATTTTCTATGGATATTATATCATTCTACTAAATAAAGTGCAATATTAGACGAATGATCTGATACCCTTTCCAAATTACTCAACATATCCAAAAACAATACTCCGGCACTAGGCTGACATAGAAATTTGTTTAATCTTTCTATATGATTTGCTCTATACTTTTCTTCTAAATAGTTTACTTCTTCTTCTAGTTTCAATACCTCTTTAACCATGTCATAATCTTCATTTTCAAAAGATTCCAGTGCTTTTTTAAAAGCTCCATGGGATTTTCCAAAAATATTTTCAAATTCCTCCATAGCTTCATCACTAAATTCTAGTCCATCCTCTAATGCCTCATATGTTAATTCTGCAATATTATCCGCATGATCGCCTATTCTTTCAATATCATTTACTACATTAAACAATATATTTACCTCTTTATGCTGTTCATCTGTTAGTGGTGCATTAGAAAGTTCTATTAGGTATTCAATAATATCCCTTTCTAATCTATTTATAACCCTTTCTTGGGCAAATACCTCTGAAGTTAGTTTTTCATTTTTATTTTTAAAAGCTTTTGAGGCTAATAGCAAATTGTTTTCTACTAAATTCCCCATTCTCAAAACCTCTTTTTTAGCTTGACCTACTGCAATGGAAGGTGTTTCAATAATTCTTGGATCTAAATATTTAATATCTGTCTTTAGTTCATGTTCATCTCCAGGTACCAGTTTATTTGCCGCCTTAACTAATAGTCCTGCAAAAGGTAGTTGAATAATAACATTTACAATATTAAATAAAGAGTGAGCATTGGCAATTTGCCTTTGTATATCATTGGGTGAAAATTTCATAACTATAAATTCAACAGGTTTTCTTAATATTGTCATAAATAAAATAGTACCTGTTAAATTAAATAAAAAGTGGATTATTGCTGCCCTCTTAGCAGTTTTATTGGTTCCTATACTAGATATTAATGCAGTAGTTGTAGTTCCAATATTATCTCCAAATAATATTGGAAAAGCCATATTTATATTTATAAGTCCTTGAGATGCCAATGCCTGTAACAACCCTATAGATGCAGAACTAGACTGAACTATAGTAGTAAGCCCCATTCCTACCAATACGCCTAGAAAAGGATCTTCTAATTTTATCATAATATTAGAAAATGTTGGATTACCCACTAAAGGTTTTAGACCACTACTCATCATATCCATTCCCATAAAGAGTATTCCAAATCCTATAAGTATTTCAGCGGTATCTTTATGCTTTTTTCTAGAAGATAAAAGCCAAATTATCACTCCAATAGCAACTGCCAATGGGGCATAAGCCACTAAATCAAAGGCTATTAATTGTGCAGTAATAGTAGTACCTATATTTGCCCCCATTATTACACCAACAGCTTGAGATAAATCCATAAGGCCTGCATTTACAAATCCAATTACCATAACTGTAGTAGCAGAACTAGATTGAATTACCATAGTAACTAATGCTCCTACGATTACACCCATAAATCTATTATTAGTCAATATTTCTATTAATTTCTTTAGCCTTTCTCCAGCAGCTTTTTGCAAACCCATACCCATCAAGTTCATCCCATAAAGGAAAAGCCCCAAGCCACCTAATACTGGTATCGCAATATCCATTTCAACCCTCCTGTTTTTGTTTTCTTTTGTTTTATTCTAAATTTGGAAAACCCAATTGCCTTAAAGCTTCAAACAATATAATATTTACTGAGTTTGCCAAGTTTAGTGAACGTTTTATGCCTTCCTTCATAGGAATTTTTATGGTCTTATCCCAATTTTCACTTAATATATCATCAGGCAAACCCTTGGTTTCTTTTCCAAATATAATAAAAGCATTTTCAGTATAATTTACACTACTATATATATTCTTACCCTTTGTAGTAGCATAATAAAAATCTCCATTTGGATATTTTTCTATTAATTCTTTAAAACTATCATAATAATTAATATTTACTAAATGCCAATAGTCTAAACCTGCTCTTTTTAGATATTTGTCTTCTACAGAAAAGCCTAGGGGTTTAACTAAATGTAGGACAGTATTAGTTAAAGCACAAGTTCTAGCTATATTTCCAGTATTTTGAGGTATTTCTGGTTCTACTAATACTATATGCATAAATTCCCTTCTTTCTTATGAATTTAGCACATATTTTTCTATAATCTGTGCCACTCCATCTTCATCATTGGTACCAGTAATTAGATGGGAATGTTCTTTTATCATATCATCACCATTTCCCATAGCAATAGCTAATCCAGCAATTTTAAGCATTGAAATATCATTTTCATTATCTCCAATGGCGATTACCTGAGACTTTTCAATGTTTAAACCATTACATAAATATTCTAAAGCATTTCCCTTAGAAACCCCTTCATTCATAATCTCAATATTATTATTCCTAGAACTAGATATATTGATGCCTTCTATAGAATTTAGTTCTTCCCTAAAATTTGATAATTTAGTTTCATCATCTTCTACAAAAAAGAATTTATATATTGCATCTTCCTTTGTTTCCAAAAATTCTGGAATATTTTCGAGTATCTCAAGCTTTATCCCCTGTTGCGTTAGAACTTCTCCACCAGAACCATAGTATCGCTTTATACCTTCATGGAATTCTTTTGTAAAAAAGGTATCCTTGCTATAAAAATAATATTTCATATTAAAATCATCTGCTAATTGGATAATATTTTTGCTAGTATCTATATTTATTTTATTTTCATATATAATATCTTCCTCATCTTTACATGTGACAACTGCACCGTTACAAGCTACTATAGGATTATTTAACTCAATAATATTTGAATAATAAAAAGCTGAACGAAGTATCCTACCAGTACTTAAGACCACATATAAACCCTTTTCCATAGCTTTATATAATGCTGATAAATTTCTCTTAGATATTTGATTTTTACTATTTAATAAAGTTCCATCCATATCAATAGCTATTAATTTATAACTCATTTTAAGCCTCCTTTTATATTTCCAAGGATAAATATATCAATATAGATGTAAATAGTCAATATGGAAAACCAAGGGAAAACCTTTGCATTTGAAATATTTAAAAAATCCTATTTTGTGCTTTCGCAAAATAGGATTTTCCTATACTAGCCTTCCCTAATTAATGTCCATTGTTCTCTAACCATATTTTCCAACATTGGATTAGCCTTTAATTCTGGATTAGATATTGTTGTACTAAACCATTTTAATGCCTCTTCTTTATTTCCTAATCTTCTATTTAATTCACCTATTAAATAGCTTAGTTTTATTTCTTCCATATTTGTACCCCTTAAATTTTCATTATAATAACTATCTCTATATAGATTTTCCGCTAACTCTAAAAATCTATATTCTTCCTCATCTTCTTTAATCCTATATAGCCAAGCTATATTTAAGCATATTGAAGCTAATTCTATTTTTCTACAATCCAATAGTTCTCCTATATAAAGTGCTAATTTTTGAGATTCTATTCCATCGTCTATGCTTCTTATGTCTCCAAAAGATCTCTTATTCCATCGAGAACTTATCTCCCTTAGAATTGTCTCTTTTTTCTCTGGAGCTACCTTTTTATATTTGTCTTCTGTAGCTGAATAACCACAATTAGGGCATACAAAAATATTATATATTATAGGATTTACATCTTCATAATAAGAAAGAAAATCCTCATCCATTTTTATTAGTCGTAGTTTTGAAAACCTGACTTTTTTAGTAATAAACTCTGTATTGCAAATTGGACATATAATTTTTTTATCATATAGTTTGCTAATTTCAGTCATCTAATACCTCCATTAATCATTTCCTGAATTATCTATTTCTTCATTTTGACCATCCAATACCAAATCAGAATAATCTTCACTAACCTTGTATATGTGATTTCTAGGTTTGTAAAAATCTTTTGTAATTAAATCTCTACTTAATACTTTTCCATTTTTAATTATGGATTTATAGGTGTTTACCTTATAACCATTCCTTCCCTCTTGTATTACCTCTTTCGTATCAGGGGCCAAGTTTTTATCTACTACTATCTCCTCTTCAGCTGGAACTTCTTCTATTATTTCTGAATCAATTTCAACACTATAGTTTTTAGCATTTTTATCACCATAAATATACATATATACCCGATTTCCTATTATTTTAGAATCTAAATATATAGGAAAATCAAAATCATTTCTAAATTTCAAATCCAAAGCTCCATATGAAACAGCCGCATCTTGACCTAAGGGTACATATTTAATTGGTATAGAGTGATGGGCTCTTTCAACTATAGTCACATTGGCCCTTAATAGGGCATTATAAAGAGTTGTAGAAGTTTGACATACTCCACCACCTGTAGAAGGAACAAATTCTCCCTTAAATATTACATTAGCTTCTTTATATCCTGCATTTTTAGATCTAGGCCCTGTAACATCATTAAAAGATACGGTTTCTCCTGGCATTATAAGTCTTCCACTTAGGGCTTTAGAAGATAATTTAATATTTTCAATTCTTTCAGAACTACTGCCTTTAAAAGAAGTAGAATATTCTCCAATTATTCCATTCACTCTACTTAAAAGTGCCTTAGTCATACTGGGAACTAAATCCTCTACTGGAATTTTAATAGGTTCTAATACATTTATATTATTATCAATTAATTTTTGTAATTCTTCTTCATCTACTTTTTTACCTATTACTTCTTCAGTTACTGCTACTTTCCCATTATTAAAACTAAATTCTGCATTTTTCATTTCTACATTAATGTCTTCTGCAATTTTGCTTACAACGCCATCAATTCTTCCTTTATCATATTTTGACTCTACAGGAATATTGATGCCCGTTTTTTTAGTATTTATTATTTCTTTAACCCTACTTATTATGGTACCTTCTCTACCTATAGTATATGCTTTATCAATTGCCTTAGCATAATCATAATAAAAGCCTAATTCTCTTAAATTTATATTATATTCTTTATCACCATTATATAATTTCATATTACTCTCATCTAAAGCAGACTCATTTTTATTTTTAATAAGTTTCAACGCTTCTTCTTTAGTCAAAAAGCCAACATCTAATCCATCTATTCTAATACCTTCGTAAAAAAGATCTGTATTTAATACTGTATAATAGCCATATATACCTAATCCTAGAGCAATTACAAGTATAAGAATTATAAAAAATATAATAATTGGTTTTTTCATATTTTTATTTTTCATCCTAGAACCTCCATAGCGGAATTTATAGTTTATGTATTAGTTCATATGTAAGCTTTTATTTAGTAATTATTATTTATCCCAATATATTTCAATCTGGTCGCCATCATGAATTGTTTCCATATATTTTGCATCCTGTCCATTAACTTTTAATATGAGTTTTCCTTTAGGTACTGTTAAGTCAAAATCTATATAATCAAATATATCTACAAATATAAATTCCTCTTTATCATATTCTATTAATCTTTCTTCTCCGTTTATGATTAATCTAATTTTTTTATCTGAAATAATAGATATTTTATCTCCAGACTTTAATTTTATATTGTTATCTACTTTATTACCATTTACTAAAATATTTTCAATGTCCACATTCTGTTTTAAATGTTTTAGTAAATCATATAAAGTTTCCAACTCTAATAATTCTATACTATCTCCATCATTTAGTCTAGGATTTCCATATATTTCTTCGCCATTTACTTTTATATTAGTTATTAAATTTATTTCTTCATTGTTAAACCTTATAATTTTACTCTTTCCAATGCAATCACAAAGATAAGGTACTATTTTTTCTCCAGGACTTCCTTCTACAACATTTACTGTATCTCCATCTTTTAATATGGTATTTAAATCTCCTGTTTCCCCATTTATATATATCTTGGCTGCCTCTCCTTTATTTCCTTCTAAAATTTTTCTTTCATTGTTTAAATAATAAATAAAATCTTCCCCAGATTTAGGCATTAATTTTCTAGGATTATATCCTGTTAAAATTAACAAATCCGAAATCTTGGCCTTATCTGTATTAAATACCCTTATGTCCGCATTATTAAATTTTATTTCCAAAAAGTTTTTATACTTTTTACTTAGGCCTTCCACGGCAATTCCTATTGGGGTAATTATATCTGGCCCATTCATTTTTTCATCTACACCATTTATATTCTTAATAAAACTAGTATCTCGAATAGAGACTCTTTCTTTAGGCAATCCTATATTTTCAGCTAACATTTCCTTCAACCCAGGCATTTGACTACTTCCACCAATTAGAAAAATTGCTGCAGGAGCTTTTCCATTGTATTCTAGAATTTTTTCTGCAATTTCCATGGTTATTTTTATAATAGTATCTTCTACAGACCTTACTATTTCTTCAGAGCTTAAACTGTATTTCATACCTACTACATTTGTAAAATCTTGCTGTTCTTCTTTGGAAAGATTTATCTTTAAAGCCTCTGCCTGATTAAAATCTAATAAATATTCTTTAGATAGGGCTTCTGTTATCTCATCTCCTGCTGTAGATGTCATAGCATAAGCCATTATATTTCCATCCTTTGTGATAGCTATATCTGATGTACCAGCTCCAATATCTACTAAGCTTAAATTTAATAGCCTTAATTCTTCCTTAATAGCTACATTAATTGCAGCTATTGGTTCTAAAGTTATATTTCCCACTTCTAGACCAGCCTTAGAAATCACAGAATAAAGACCTTCTATGACCATTTGAGGTAAGAAAGTAGCCAATAAGCTTACACCTATTTTTTCACCTCGATGTCCTTCTAAACTGCTCATTTTAATATCCTCTAAATAATATTCAATTACAGAATATCCTATACTATAATACTTTAGTTTGTTCTTATCCTTACTTCCATTTATCTCCTCTTGAGCCTTCTGGATCGCTTCTAATTCCAATACTTCTACTGTATGCCTATCTATTTCCATAGTAGGATCTATTTCCTTTTCTACTTTAACTTTACATGTTTTTAAAGACCTTCCAGCAGCCGCAATGGATACCTTTTTAAGACTTGTCCCTATTTTATCCTCAAGTTCCGCTTTCATTTCCTTTACAATTTTGGTTACCTCTTCTATATTGTGGATTTGTCCATCGTACATATTTCTACTACTATGTTCTTTTTTGGAATAGGCTAATATATTGAATTCTTCATCTTCAGTATATTCTCCTACTATGCCGATAATAGTTCTGGTACCTATGTCCAGTGAAAATATTAAATCATCCTTTGTAGTTTCTAATTGTTTCATACTAACAACCCTTTCGTTACTCATTTAAAACTTCCTTTTCATTATAGTAAAAACAATAATCTATTAGTGGACAATTTTCACATAGTGGTCTTCTAGCCTTACAAATCCTTCTGCCATGAAATATTAAAAGGTGATGAGCCTTTGACCACATTTTTCTATCTATATTATCCATCAAATCCTTTTCTGTGTCCAATACATTTTTACTATTAGCTAAACCTATTCTATTGGACACTCTAAAAACATGAGTATCTACCGCTATTGCTGGTACATTAAAAGCATTGCTCAGTACTACATTGGCAGTTTTTCTGCCTACTCCAGGAAGTGTAAGCAATTCTTCCATCGTACTAGGCACTTGTCCATCAAAATCTTCAATTATTTTATGAGAGGTAGCCAAAATATTTTTGCTCTTAACTTTATAAAATCCACAGGATTTGATTTTCTCACCTAATTCTTCTTCTGTTAACTGAATAAAATCCTCTGGAGTATTATAGTCTTTAAATAGTTCCCTTGTGATTTTATTGACCCTTACATCTGTGCATTGAGCAGAAAGTATAGTGGCTATTAATAATTCAAAAGTAGTAGAATGTTCTAGTTCTACAGTAGCATCTGGATATGTTTTTAATAAAATTTCAATTACTTCGTGAATTTCTTCTTTTGTGAGCATTTTTTTCATTTAATCACCTACAAAATTTCTATATTATGTTCTATTATTTCTACCCTATTGTCTCCGTCTATAAACTTTAGCACATTTGAGATGATTTGATTAGCATGTTTAGTATTGTTCGTAACACAAGAGAAACCAATAATAGACATTTGCCAATTATTATTTAAATCTATTTCAGCTATGGACACATTAAATCTAGACTGAATCCTACCTATTATACTTTTTATTATATGTCTTTTATCTTTCAATGAATTGGACTCGTATATTTTCAATTTTACAGAACAAATTCCTACTATCATAATAATCACCTTAATAAGAAAAGGGGACTAAGTCCCCTGCCTTTATAATATATTCATTTCCTTTCCAACTTCTTCAAATATTTCTACTGCCTTATCTAATTGTTCTTTAGTATGAGCAGCGGTTACCATACATCTAACTCTTCCTGTTCCCTTTGGTACTGTTGGGAATACTATTCCTGATACAAATACGCCTTTTTCTAATAATTTTCTACTAAATTCCATGGTCTTAGCTTCATCTCCAATTATAACTGGTGTGATTGGAGTTTCACTATGTCCTGTATTAAATCCTAAGGTACCTAATTTTTCTTTAAAGTATTTAGCATTATCCCATAATCTATCAGTATATTCTGTAGTTTCCATTAGCATAGAAATAGCTTCTATTATGGCTCCAGCTGCTGCTGGTGGCAAAGTAGTACTAAATAGTACAGGTCTTGCTCTATGATTTAACCACTCATACATAGTATTAGAACCAGCCACATATCCTCCAACTACTCCTATGGCTTTGGAAAGAGTACCTATTGAAAAATCAACTCTTCCGTGTAAATTAAAGTGGTCTACTGTTCCTCTACCAGATTCACCTAATACTCCTGAACCATGGGCATCATCTACATAAGTCATAGCTTCATATTTTTCAGCTAATTCTACTATTTCAGGAAGACGAGCAATGTCCCCATCCATACTAAATACTCCATCTGTAATAATAAGTACATTATTGTATTTAGCTCTTTCTTCTTTTAAAATTCTCTCTAAATCGTCTATATCTGAGTGTTTGAAGATTTTTTTATCAGCTTTGCTTAATCTAGTACCATCTATAATGGAAGCATGATTTAATTCATCTGAAATTATTAAATCTCCTCTATCAGTTATAGCTTGAATAGTTCCTGCATTACAGTTAAATCCTGATTGGTAAATAAATACTGCTTCTTCTCTTTTAAATTCTGCTAATAATTTTTCTAATTCTTCGTGTATTTCCATATTCCCAACTATAGTTCTAACTGCACCTGCACCTGCTCCATATTTTTCAACTGCCTCTATGGCACCTTTTTTAAGTCTTGGATGATTTGCAAAACCAAGATAATTATTAGATGATAGATTGATTACTTTTTTACCATCTAATATTATTTCAGCGTCACTTGGACCTTGTAATACGGGTAGTTTTCTATACACCCCATCTTCTTTAAGACCTTCAATTTTTTCTTTTAAGTAGTTTAATTCATGGACATTTCCCATGCTAGTTCCCTCCTATTTATTATATAGTTTAGGTTTTAATACAAATATAGTATAACATATATTTGATTATATTTAAGTGTTTTTTTTAACAAAGTATTGAATTAGATTTTTCATTTCTAATTTTGTGGAATCCTCTACTTCTATTTTTATAGCCTTTTCTATTACTTCCCTTCCATATGAAAAGTCTATATTTAAAATTGCCCAAGCTGTATATTCTCTAATCATAGAATTCTGATCTTTTAATAGAGGTAATAAAGTTTTTAAATTTTCTTTATTTCTAGTATTACCCAATACTATGATAGCATTCCTCTTTAATATATTTTTTCCTCGCCAAGCTCCTGCCATTCCACCATATTTTCTTCTAAATTCTTTATTAGAAATAGTTAAAAGCTCCTCTATATTCATATATCCCTTTGTTAGTTTCGGAATAAACTCTATATGATTTGGCATCTTTATATTTTTATTTTTAGGACATGCCAATTGACAGGTATCGCAGCCATAAATTTTTTTACCTATTTTACTTCGAAGCTCATAAGGGATTTTCTCCTTAGTCTGAGTCAAATAAGATATGCATTTTTTAGGATTAAATTTATAAGGTCCCTCTAATGCACCTGTAGGGCAAGCTCTAATGCATAAATTACAATCTCCACATTTGTTTGGAACTTCAACACTTGAAATATTTATATCTAAATCAGTTAATATATATCCAAGAAATATAAAAGAACCATATTCATCATTAATAATAGAGGAATTCTTTCCATAATAACCTATACCAGCCTTTTTGGCCAATTCTCTATCTATTAAAGGTCCTGTATCTACATAGTATACATAAGAAAAATCTATCTCTTTTTTTATTGCTTGAGTAAGTTCTGCCATTTTATTTCTTAAAACCTGATGATAATCCACACCCCAAGTGGATTTGGAAAGTCTACCTTTCAATTTATAATCTGGCACTTCATTAAAATCATTATTATAAGATATGCCAATTACTAATATGCTTTTACAATTAGGAAACGTATATTTTGGATTAATCCTTTTTTCTATATCTTTTTCCTCAAATTCTATTTCTATTTGATTTTCTTTTCTAATTATTAAATAATCCTTCAAATTATTCAAAGGATTACAATCAGTAAAACCAATTATATCTATATTTAACTCTTTTGATTTATCTATTATAAATTGTTTTAGATCCATGGCTTTCTCCTTCTAATTATATTATAACAAAAGATTATAAGTATTAAAAACAATTCTCAAACATTAAAATTTTTTAGCTGAAAATTATTATTTAAAAGATTTTTATGAAAAATATAGAATAATGTTGTAGAATAGTATTATAAACGAATAATAATTATGGGGGAATTAAGATGACCAAAAAACAAAAAAGAAAACTTACTACTACTATTTTTACAATAATACTATCAATCTTCGCAATTGAAAGAATTTATAACTGTAGAGATGAATTTCATGTAGATGCAATGGATGCATCTCACTATGGAATAGCAGAGGCTAAGCTTGAAACTAGAATTAAGCTCAAAGATTTTGAGTATTTGTATAATGTTTTAGAAGAAAACTATCCTTATTTCGAAGTAAACAAAAGGCAGAACGGTATAGATTGGTTGGGAAATAAAAGAAAATATAAAAGATTAATTAGAAATACTAAAAGTGATGCAGAATTTTATGCAGCTATGGAAAAAATATTAGGAGATTTAAATGATAATCATGTAAATATTTTTTCTGGTGAAGATTTTAAATATTACTATAAAACCACATATCCTAGCTGGGATTATACTCTTAATAATCCTTATGTTATGTATAGATACAGTTTTAATGGTGATGTAGAAAGTATTGAACTTAATGAGGAACCTGTTTTAGAAACTAAAATATTAGCAAAAGATAAACTAGCATATATGAAAATTAAATCAATGGATCATTATCATATTGACGAAGATTATCCTAAAATAAAAAGTTTCCTAAAAGAAGTAGAAAATTATGAAAAACTAATTATTGATATAAGGGGTAATGATGGTGACTGGGATGAGTATTGGGAAAAAGTTGTAGAATTATTAATAGATAAGCCTTTAGACATTAGCTATTATTCTTTTTATAAAAATGTATATAGGGATTCATATAATACCTATGGAATAAAAGGTCTAACTAATGTCCATCAATTAGATGAAAAAATATTAGAACAATTCCCCAAAGAAGTAAAAACCGATTTTAATTTATATAAAACTAATTTAATTCACATAGATCCTTTGGATGATATTAATTTTAATGGTAAAGTGTATTTATTAGTAGATAAAAATGTCTTTTCATCTGCTGAAAAATTTGCCTCCTTTGCTAAAGATACAGGTTTTGCTACACTAGTCGGAGAAACTACAGGTGGAAATAGAGTTTTTGAAAAAATTCCAATTCTTTATTTGCCAAAAAGTAAATTTATAATTAGATTTAGTAGAGAACTAGGCATAAATGCAGATGGTACTATAAATATGGAAACAAAAACAATTCCTCATATTCAAGTAGATCCTACTCCTAATGAAGATTTTAACAAAGATGAATGTATTCAAGCAGTTATTAAAGACGGAGAAAATAAAGATTGGAAATAAATTCAATTATTTATTATATTGAAAAATATGATATAATTGAATTTACAGCTTTAATAAAGGGGAAAAATATATGTTTAATATAAAAAGGAAAGCATTTAAAAAATTTGATTTTATATTATTTTTTACAGTTATTCTAATATCTATATATGGTATTATTATGATTAAATCTGCTACTCTGACCTTTGAAATTCAACGTCATGTACCAGTTCAAATTTTTTCTACAATTTTAGGTATTGTAGCCATTGTTTTTTTAGTGTTAATGGATTATCAATTTATAGGGAAGTTCTATATTCCAATATATGTAGTATCTGTTGGCTTATTGGTAGTAACGGCACTATTTGGATTTGGTGAGGAACAATGGGGGGCTAGATCTTGGTTAAATCTTGGCGGCTTTATATTCCAACCAGCTGAAATTTCCAAGGTTGGACTCATAATATTTTTAGCCAAGTATATAGATAAAAATAAAAATGAATTAAATCAGCCTCTAACATTATTGAAAATTCTGGTTTTAGCAGGTATTCCTATGGCACTTATATATAAGCAACCAGACTTAGGTACTACTGCAGTAGTTCTATTTTATGTAGCAGTTATCTTGTTTGCAGCAGGATTGGATTGGAAGTATATTGGATATGCTATTTTATTAGGCATTATTTCTCTGCCTATAGTATGGCTTAAACTAGATAAATATCAGAAAAATAGGATCTTTGGTTTTCTAGATCCTGAAGGTGATATAACAGGTACAACTTATCAAGCATACCAATCTAAAGTTGCCGTAGGTTCTGGAAAAATATTTGGTAGAGGATTATTTCACGGCACTCAAACTCAATATAATTTTCTACCAGAAAAACAAACAGATTTTATATTTGCAGTAGTAGTAGAAGAATTAGGTTTAATTGGTGGACTAATACTCATATTGTTGTATTTTATACTTATATATAGGCTTTTTAGAATTGCTAAGAATTCTAAGGATATGTTTGGTTCACTAATGGTTACTGGATTTACTGCTATGCTTTTAATTCATATTTTTGAAAACATAGGCATGACCATAGGACTAATGCCTATAACAGGTATACCACTACCTTTTATGAGTTATGGTGGAACTTTCCACCTAATGAATTTCATATGTATAGGTATAGCGTTAAGTGTATCCGTCCATAAAGAAGGACTAAATTTCTAGCTACAGTAAAATGTAGCTATTTTTTTCAAAATGGTACCTTGCAATAAAAGATAGTATAGTATATAATATAGTAAACGAATTAGAAGGGAATTGAAAAATATGAATATACAATTTAAAAAAGGAGTGCTAGAATTATGTGTCCTATCTTTACTTACTAAAAGAGATTTTTATGGCTATGAATTAGTAGAGTATATCTCTAAATATATAAATATCTCAGAAGGAACCATATATCCCCTTTTAAGACGCTTTAGAACAGAAGGTTATGTAAGCACTTATTTACAAGAATCTCAAGAAGGTCCTCCTAGAAAATATTATAAAATTACTGAAAAAGGGGAAAAAAACTATGAGAAATTATTAGTAGAATGGGATGATTTCATCATAGGAGTTAATGAAATTATAAGGGGTGATTTAAATGAATAGAGATCAGTTTATTAAAACACTTAGAAAAGAGTTAAAGGGAATCCCAGAAGATGAAGTTGAGGATATACTCTATGATTATGAAGAGCATTTTCAAATTGGATTATCTAGGGGAAAAGCTGAGGAACAAATAGCAAAAGAATTGGGAAATCCTAAAAATATAGCAAAATCCTATAGAGCCTCTATCAAAATAACAGAGGCAGAAAAAAATCCTAATGCTACAAATTTATTTAAAGCTATACTTGCAGCTATGGCTTTAGGCTTTTTCAATTTAGTTATAGTATTAGGCCCCTTTATTGTATTAGTGGCATTATTATTTAGCTTGTATGCAATTTCCGTTGGATTTATAATTGGAGGGATAGGTTCATTCTTTGGCACCATAACAGCACCTTTTCTCCCTCATACAATAAATATTGGTGTAAATCCCCTAGCCTCCATTTCCTTCGGAATAGGATTAACTGCATTAGGTTTACTTATAATGATAGGTTGCTTTTATTTGACAAAATTACTATACAACGGAACTATTAAATATTTAAAATGGAATATAGATGTCATAAAAAGGTAGTGCCGCAGATGCACCAGGTGCACCAGGAACAGTTCTTTTTGCACAACCAAATTTTACCATTTGTGAATGAAGGAGGTTTTAAAAATGAATGTTAAAAAAACCGTAGCTATATTAATCGGCATCGTATTAATAGCCTTTGGTATTGGCTTTTTGGCTTTAAATTATGGGAATAATCAAAATATAAGTATTAGTCCAAATGAAGAAAATGGTATTAATAAATTTTTCGGGAAAAGCATGGTCAAAGAAAATATTGACGAAGAAAAAATAGAAACTGTCGATGGAATACAAAATATTGATATAGAAACTCCATTTATAGATGTAAATATCATATCCGAAAATAGAAAAGATATAAGAATTCATTATAATGGCTCACTTAAAGCAAATTGTATACCTGAATTAAATGCCAAAAAAAATGCCAACACTCTATATATAACTGCAAAAAAAGAAGGCATAAATTCTTATAGTGTATCTAATTCTAATTTGAAATTAGATATTTATGTACCTATGAATTTTAAAGATAATATAAAAATCACCACTTCCTCTGGAGATATTAATGTTTCTAATGTAAATCTTTATAATTTAAATGTAGTAGCTAGTTCTGGAGATGTTAAAATTTATGATTTAATTATTGAATCTTTATCTGTGAAGACTTCTTCTGGGGAACAAGAAGGTGAAAATCTTAAAATTGTTAATGCTAATTTTTTATCTAGTTCAGGGAATATAAATATCAACGATTTGTTTACTGAATCTTTATCTGTGGAAACATCCTCTGGAGACCAAAAGTTTAAAGGTCTTGAATCTAAAAAAAGTAGCTTCTTAGCTAGTTCTGGAGATATTGAAATTTATGGTTCTACTGGAGATGTAGATGCTACCACTAGTTCTGGAGATATTAATTTAAATTATGATGTTTTTAGTAATAATATTACTATTGTGGCTAGTTCTGGAGATGTAGACATTGTACTACCTAAGGATGCAGAATTTAATATAAATGCTAATACTACGTCTGGAGACATTGAATCCAGCTTCCCAGTTACGGTTACAGGTAAGTTAAAGAATACTTTAAATGGCAAGGTAGGTAATAGCAATAATACTATAAATATTAATACTACTTCTGGAGATATAAGTATTGAAAAATAATAAAAAGGAGGTCGTGAAAATGACTACAAAAAAATTAGCAATAATATTGATTGGTGTTGTATTCATAGCTTTTGGTGTTGGTTTTTTTGCTTTAAATTTTCTAGGGAATAAAACTGGTGAAAATATATTTAGTACAAATAATTTTTCCATAAATTTAAACTCTACTGGATCTGTTGTAGATATAGATGAAAGTGCTGTAGAAGATATTAATAAAGTAGAAAAAATATATATTACAGCTCCCATTGCTAGAATAAATATTATTTCTGAAGATAGGGAAGATGTCTCTGTTCATTATCATGGGCAAGTGCCTTCCAGTATTAAAACTAGTTTAGAAACAAAAAAGTCTAACGATAAATTAGAAATTAAGGTAAAAGCTAAAAATCACTCTAAAATAAATATTAACAATAATATGCAATTATACTTAGATATATTAATTCCAAATTTCTATTCAAAAAACATGAAAATAGAAGCTAATTTAGGAGATATTAGGATTCAAGATCTAAAATTAGCTGAATTAGATATAGATGCAGATTTAGGCAATGTAAATATAAAAAATATAGAAACTGATGAATTAGATATAAATTGTGCTATGGGAAATGTAATTTGTAATGATATTGAAGGAAATGCAAATGTAAGTGCTGATTTAGGAAATATAGAATTATATTATGATTTTTTTGATTATGATTTAAATGCAGAATCTAATTTAGGTAGTATTACAATTACTTTACCTAAGGATGCCAATTTTAATTTAGATGCAAATGCAAATTTAGGCAAAATAAATACAGATTTTCCTGTAACAACTAATGAATCTTCTAATACTAAATTAAAAGGCACTACTGGAAATGGTGGAAAGGATGTTAAATTAACTGTAGATTTAGGTAGTATTAAAATTAAATCCAAATAAAATATATCTAAAATAAGGTGCCATTAGGACAGTTGTGGTAACTTGTCCAATAAGTATAGCTACAAATAGTTAACAAAGAATCTGTTTCTGATGCATGTGATTTTGAACTCTTGGCCAAAATATGGTATTATTAAAACAAACAAAATTCTTACAGGAGATGAAAAAAATGAAGGGCTATGGTTTAGTCTTATCTGGTGGTGGGGCTAAAGGTTCTTATGAAATTGGGGTTTGGAAAGCCATTAAGGATATGGATATTCCAATTAAAGCCATAACTGGTACTTCAATAGGTGCGTTAAATGGCGCAATGCTGGTACAAGGAGATGATGATCTTTGTGAATTAGCTTGGACAAATTTTTCCGTAGAAGAAATAATAGATATTAAGAGTAAAGAATGGGAAGAAGAAAAAATTTATGAAAAACATTTCAGTATATTTACAGTTTTAAAAAACTTACTTACTATGGATGGACTAGAATTAACTCCATTAACTGAGGCCTTAGAACAACATATTGATGAAGATAAAATTCGTTCCTCACCTATAGATTTTGGCCTTGTAACCTATTCATTAACAGATTTTGAACCTTTTCAAATATTCAAAGATGAAATTCCAAAAGGACAAATAGTAAATTATTTAGTCGCATCTGCTTGTTTCCCTGTATTTAAACCTATAGAAATTGAAGATAAAAGATTTATAGATGGAGGATTTCACGATAATGTACCTATATCTTTAATGGCCTCTAAAGGAATAGAAGATATAATAGTAGTAGATATCTCTGGTTTTGGGGTACCTAAGTCCAAATATGATAAAAATTTAAATATAGTAAAAATTAGAAATACAGAGGATATTGGCAAAACCCTAGATATAAGTCCAGAACAGGCTAAAAAAAATATTGAATTAGGCTATTTAGACGCTTTAAAAGAATTCGGTGTAGTTAAAGGAGAAAAATACTATATTGTACCTAATGTTTTTAAAAATAGTAAACCAGATATAGGAAATATCACTAGAAAAGAAATACGTAAAAACCTAGGTCTTACAGAAGATACCCCTAAAGCAGTTAGAAAATTCCTCATTTATAAATTCTTCCGAAATATAGACAATTTCATGGATTTGAATTTAAGTACAAATACTGCTATATGCAATTCTATGGCGGAAATCACTGCTGAAATATTCAAAATTAGCGATAACTGTATATACACATTAAATGACTTAAATAAAAAAATATTAGATGAGTTTTCTGAAATTTCCCATAGTAATGAATATAGAGAATATGTAAGAAGTATAGAAAAGCTTATACAAAATAAGGAAGTTAAAGGTCATAAAATTAAATTGGTAAAAGAAATTAAAAATAATCCTCAGATTCTTCTAACATATTTTTGTTGCAATAATTGTCACTATAGGGATGAAAAAAATTGGAATGCTATAAAACGAATTACCACTGTAATTAATCCAAATTTGATTATAGCATCTATTTATCTATCTATGCTATTGGTTTTAGATGAGAACTCCCAAAATTCTTTGCCTTTACCTCAAAGCAATTGAACATTTAGAAAAATATGGACGTGCAAAAGGAACTGTCCCTCTTGCACGTCTTCTACTAAAAATTCCAATTATATTGAGATTTTTTCTTTTTTCTTCTTTTCCTTAATTTAATTATAAGCACAATTATTAAAATCAATAATAAAATAATTCCATATAGTATCAATGCTATTTTATTTGGATTTTTTAATCTAGCTTTTATACTTTTATCATTGTCTACAACTTTTCTTTCTTGTTTTTCACTATAATATTCTGGAACTTTTGGTGTTCCTCTCTCTTCTTCAAAAGATTTTAAATATTCTGCTATGGCTAGCCATTCCTTTAATTCATGTCCATTATCATATATAATCTCTGCTTCAAAATCTGTAATAGGTGTCCCATCCTTAGTCTTAGGCACTACGGATAATATGCCAAAAGATTGATCTCCCACTATAGACAACATCTGAGCTGAATATAGTCCTGCCACTACTCTATATAGTTTATCATCTTCTATCTCTTCTAAACTACCATCTGGATTTTCAATATGAATATCTGTAACTTTATTAAATATCATTCTATTGGGATTAAAAGTATAATTAATACCTGACATATAAAGCTGTGCTACACTCATTATAGGTGCAATAGATGCATCTACTTCTGCTGCAGTTTTTAATTCTTTTCCTGTTAAATACACAGATATTATAGGATAACCTGAAACTTTATCAGGCCCTATACCTAGGGAACTTACATTAAACACATCTGAAACAGTAATATCCCCTTCTACAAATGTACCTCTAATGGTGCCAGATGGAATTATGGCAGCTGCAATAGGTTCATAATTACTTCCTTCTGCCTTTTTTACTGCATATATATAGGAATCGCTAATGAGATTTCCCAGCACATCTTCTTCATGCTTTCTTCCCAATTCATCATACGGAGTAAAATTAAAATCTGTTTTAGCTAAAACCTGATCAAACTTCATATTAAATTTGTCTAAATATTTTTCTTGAACTATTTCTTTATAATCTTCTACACTTTGAACTATTTCTATATTAGCTGGTAAAGTAGAATCAATTGGCTCTAATCTATAATCCTTTAAAGCCCATCTATTGCCATTCTTTTCCATATTAATTACTCCTAAATTTTCTCCATAATTACCACAAGAGGCTATTATAGTATTGTCAATTATTATAGGCTCTTCTAATGCTGTATGAGTATGTCCTGATATTATTATATCTATTTCTGGTACCTTTTTTGCCAATATTTCATCTTCAGACTTACTACTATCTTCCCAGGTTCCAGAATGAGATAAGCATACTATTAAATCTACTTTTTCTTCATCTTGCAAAATCTCTACCATTTTTCTAGCTGCTTTCACCTGATCTGTAAATTCTACTTCTGCCATAGGTGCATTGGAATCTGCCTCTTTTCCCATAAGTCCAAATACACCTATTTTAACTCCATTTTTTTCAATTACAGTATAATCCTCTACCCCATAGTTTTCCATGGCATTTTTTAAATTCTTTAAAGTGGGTGTCAATTCTCCATTTTCATCTGGCGAAAATGAAATATTCGATGCTGCTATTTTAGGCAATTTATCCCCACTAGATTTTGCTGCATTTAAACTATCTGCTAAACCTTCTGCTCTAAAATCAAATTCATGATTTCCAAAGGTTACTACATCGTAATTCATCTTTCCCAATGTTCTTAAACCTGGGGCATCAGTTGCAAATATAGTTTGAAATAAAGTACCCATGGAAAAATCCCCTGCATCTACTAATAATAAATTAGGATTCTTTTCCCTTTCCCTTTGAATTGCACTACTAAGTCTAGCATATCCACCTAATTTTTTAATTTGTCCATTTTCTTCTACAGTAAAAGGATAAAAATTGTCATGCATATCATGAGTAAATAATATTGTCATACTTTGTCCTTCTCCATCTACATAAGACACTGGTGGAACAAGGGCAAATATCATTAAAAATAACAATAATATCGACAATGTCTTAGCATGTTTTTTCATTTCTTCTCCTCCCCATACGATATTTTAATGATTATTCAAAAACCATTCTATTAATTCTGAGCTTATACTTATAGATTTATTATACATTCCTTTTACTTCTTCCTTTGAAAACCAATCAGCATGGATAATCTCGTCTCCGTCTTCTCTTATATCTCCTTCTAAATATTCGGCAGTAAAAGCTACCATCATAGAATTTGGATATGGCCAAGGTTGAGAACCAAAATATTTTATATTTTTAATTTTAATTCCTACTTCTTCATATACTTCTCTTTTTACACATTCTTCAAAGGTTTCTGCATATTCCACAAATCCTGCTATAACACTGTATATCCCCTCTGGAAAGTTTCTATTGTGAGCCAATAAAAGTTTATCCTCTTTTGTCACAGCTACTATAATAGCTGGTGATGTCCTAGGCCAAGTGGTATTTCCACAATTTGAACAAACCATAGCTCTTTCAAATTGACTATCTTTTTGATGCATTTTAGAACCACAAATACCACAATGTTGATTTAATTTTATCCAGTTTAATAGCAAATTTGCCTTTGAAGCTAATGAATACATATCTTCATTGACAAGAGTAGATAAGCTACGTAAATCTATAAAATCTATGTTTCCCCTATCTATATTATCTGCTATTTCTCCACAATGGCAATTATAATCATAATAAGCCCCCATATATTGAATATTGTGTATAGATATATTTAAGATTTTTATATCTTTTTCCCTAGGAATACTTATTTCTTTCCCTTCTTTTTTAACCATTAATTTATTGTTTCTAAATAAAAACCAAAAATCGTCATGTTTCTCCCTATATAACAGTTTTACTGCTGGTTCAAATACCAAATATTTTCCCATTTAAATCCCTCCGTACATTAGTCTATCATATTTTTCTCTTTCAAAAAACATTTCCTGCATAGGGGCTCGTATTCATCTGCAGCACCTATTTTAATTCTTTCTTTATCTTTAGTTTTTCTATTACTAACCCAAGCATCTGAGCCACATTTGACACAAACTGCATGATGTTTATATAAATAATCTGCAATAGGCATTAATTCTTTCATTATTTCAAAGGCTGTCCCAGTAAAATCCATATCTAATCCTGCTACTATAACTGTTAAATCATTTTCTAAAAATCCATTAATCCCCTCTACTATTTCATCTACGGGTCCACCTAAAAATTGAATCTCATCTATAGCTATTACATCTGGATCCAATTCATTTGCATATTCTATTAATTCCTTAATATTTTTTACCAATATAGCATTTATACTAGTTGAATCATGAGTTACTATTTCATTTCTATTATATCTATTGTCTATATCTGGTTTAAATGCTATGGTTTTGTATTTAGCTATATTAAATCTTTTAATATCCTTTTCTAAACTAGAAGTTTTTCCTGAAAACATTGAGCCTGTATGTACTATTAATTTTCCCTTATACTGATGCAAATTTTTTTCCTCCCTTTTATTGATATTTATTATTATATCATTTTTTGTGGTCCTATTCACAAAATCTATATATTATGAATATTATAAAGTATCATATGTCCCATTAAAGGAGAGTTTAAATATGGATAAAAAGGAAATGGTTGAAGTTAGAAACTTAAGAATGAAATATCATACAATTAATGGGGAAACTGAAGCTATTAAAAATTTAGATTTTTCTGTTTTAGAAGGAGAAATAGTAGGCATTGTGGGACCTAGTGGATGTGGTAAATCTACCCTGTTGTCAATAATTGCAGGTTTAATTAAACCAACTGCTGGTGAAGTTTTAGTAAATGGTAAAAAAGTAGTAAAACCTTCAAAGGATATTGGCTATATGTTTCAAAGAGATCATCTATTTGAATGGAGAACCATAATGCAAAATGTAGTATTAGGTTTAGAAATTATGGGAAAAGTAGACGAAAACTCTTATAAATATGCTGAAAAATTACTAAATACCTATGGCCTATGG
This sequence comes from uncultured Clostridiaceae bacterium, assembly GCA_964564325.1. Lineage (GTDB taxonomy): Bacteria > Bacillota > Clostridia > Tissierellales > Tepidimicrobiaceae > JAAZMA01. Next base: position 5,059 of record CAZMBD010000012.1, on the reverse strand, counting down.
GATTTTAAAGATATGTACCCTAGGCAACTTTCTGGAGGCATGCGACAAAGAGCAGCACTTATTAGAACATTAATTGTGGAGCCCAATTTACTATTACTAGATGAGCCTTTTTCTGCACTTGATTATCAGACGAGATTAGCCATAGCAGATGAAATAGGAATAATCTTGAAAAAAGAAGAAAAAACTGCCTTATTAGTAACTCATGATATTGCAGAAGCCATATCACTTTCCGATAGAATTATTATACTTTCCAATAGACCAGCAATTATAAAGGAGATTATCTCAATAAATTTAAGCTGCCCTGAAGGCATAAGAACACCACTTAAATGCCGTGAAGCTCCTGAATTTAGACATTATTTTAATAAAATATGGAAGGAGCTAGATGTCCATGTCTAATAAAAAAATATCTTTAGAACATAGTAAGTATTTAAAAGAAGCAAAAAAGAGAAAACGAGCTATTTTAATAGCCCAAATAACTATTTTAATTTTACTCTTAGGCTTATGGGAACTGGCAGCAAGACTTAATTGGATAGATGCTTTTTTAACTAGTTATCCATCTCAAATATGGAAATTATTTTTGCAATATAGTAAAAATGGAGATTTGTTTTACCATGTTGTGATTTCGGTTTTTGAAACTATAATTGGATTTCTAGCTGGAACTTTATTGGGAATTCTAATAGCCATTGGCCTTTGGTGGTCGGATTTTTGGGCGAAAGTATTGGATCCTTATTTAGTAATATTAAATAGTTTACCTAAAACTGCCTTAGCACCTATTATTATAATTTGGGTAGGAGCTGGATATTCTGGAATTATCGTTACAGCTATTACAATATCTATCGTAATAACTATTATGAATATGTTTGTAAGCTTCACTTCTGTAGATAAAGATAAAATTAGATTAATAGAAACCTTTGGAGGAACAAAATTTCAAATATTAAAAAAAGTAGTTCTACCTTATTCTATCCCCACAATGATAAGCACCCTAAAGGTAAATATTGGTCTATCTTGGGTAGGAGTTATTGTAGGTGAATTTTTGGTATCTAAAGCTGGTATTGGATATTTAATAGTATATGGTGGTCAAGTCTTTAAATTGGATTTGGTTATGATGAGTGTATTTATCTTAGCTTTCATTTCCGCATTAATGTATAAGGGAATTGCAATTTTAGAAGATAAATTTATGAAATGGCAAGAATAAAATATAAATAAAATAAAGCAGGTTTTATCTAAATTTTCTTAGACAAAACCTGTTTTTTTATTCTTTAGTATTATTTATATGGTCCTCTTCATTAGACTGTTCTAAATCTAATTCAAATTCTTCGGAAATTTCTCCTCCACTTGGTGGACTTCCTCCATCCTTATGTTTTTTAATATACATAGTGGCAATTCTTATGAGTTGGAATAATAATACAACTATGAAAATCTCCTTTGCCAAACTTAAAATAATTCCTAATACTCCAATTACATTATAAATCCCCATACCTTGTGTTGGCATCATATTATCTCTCCTTTATTTTTTATTGCTTATATTTTACTATTTCTACCTTCTCCATTATTACAGGCTCCAATGGCTTATCATTTGAATCAGTTTCTACTTCTGCAATTTTATCCACTACATCCATACCTTCAATGACTTGCCCAAATACTGTATGTTTAAAGTCTAGCCAAAATGCCCCTCCTAATTCTTTATAAGCATTAACTACTAGTTCTGGATATCCTTTTTCTTCACCTAATTCTTTCATTTGCCCTATTATATCTCCACCTACTTCGCTGTTCTGCACAATGAAAAATTGAGAACCATTGGTATTTGGTCCAGCATTAGCCATAGATAGACTTCCTCTAATATTTCTATAATTTATATCAAATTCATCTTCAAAAGGTCCACCCCATATGCTTTCTCCACCCATACCAGTTCCTTCAGGATCTCCCCCTTGAATCATAAAATTTGGAATAACCCTGTGAAAAGTAACTCCATCATAATAGCCACCCTTTACATGGGTTTTGAAATTTTCCACAGCCTTTGGTGCCACTTCTGGGAAAAGCCTTATTTTAATATCTCCATAACTTGTAGTAATTACAGCTATTTCTTCTCCCTTTTCTGGTGCTTGTAATTGCTCCAATACCATATTTTCTCCTCCTTTCGTCTCTTCAATTTTTTCTTCCTTCTTACAACCTACTAAAGAAAATAAAGTTACTACAACTAATAATATTATTAATTGCTTCTTTTTCCCTTTCAATGTTAATTTCCCTCTCTAATTTATATATTACTATTATAGATTATCATATTTAAGTATATAATATAAGGTCTTTTTGCTAAATTTTTCAATTATATTATATTGCAAACTAATAATGCCTTCATTAAAATTACTCTTAGTTTCCAAATCCTGGTACAGCCCATACTAAAAATAATGCCAGTCCAGAAATAATTCTAGAAAAATATAGGTAGCTATCAGAAGGCTCTACATTTTCATATTTCCAACCTTCCCCTATTTTCCACCCCAGTCTAGGATTAATAATATTGATAATTAAAAATATGCTTATTATTATTCGCATCATATTCCTCCTTCTATTATAATTTTGATCCTTTTTACAAAATCATCTACATCTTCTTTTGTAGTATCAAAAGAGGTAACTAATCTTAGTATATTGTTTTCTCTATCCATTTCATACGAAGAAAACTCTTTTTTAAATACTTCCTTTAATTCCTTAGGAAATTGTGCAAATAATATATTTCCCGATACTTCATTTATAATCTTAACATTTTGAATTTTAAGCAATTCCTCTTTTAAATACTTTGCTGTATTATTAGAATTGGTAGCATTTTCTCTCCAAATTTCATTTTCTAAATAAGGAATAAATTGAACTGAAATAAAACGCATTTTAGATATTAATTGCATTCCTTGTTTTCTTATATATTTAAAGTTTTTCGATATTTCTTTGTTGAAAGAAACTATAGCCTCTCCCATCATCATTCCGTTTTTAGTACCTCCAAAGGATAATAAATCCACTCCAGTATCTGTAATCATCTCTTTAAAACTAGAATTAAGAGCCACTACTCCATTGGATATTCTAGCCCCATCTATATGTAATAACATATCATTTTTATGGGCAAAGTTTGCTAATTCTTTTATTTCATCAATTGTATAAATTGTACCTAATTCTGTAATTTGGGATATGGATATTACTTTAGGCTGTACTTGATGCTCATCATCTTTAGAACTTAAATATTCCTTAATATCTTCTGGACCTATTTTGCCATTTCTATTGGGAACATAAAGTATTTTATTCCCTCCAAATCTTTCAAAAGCACCACATTCATCAGTATTAATATGAGCAGTATCAACACAAGCAACCCCTTCAAAAGGCTGCAATAATCCAGTTAATCCAACAATATTTGCAGCTGTTCCTGAAGTTACAAAATATACATCCACATCTTTTTCAAATTCTTCTCTAAATAATTCTATGGCTTTTTCAGAATATTTATCATTCCCATAGGAAGGTTCATGACCATTATTGCAATTATATATAGCCTCTAATATTTTAGGATGGGCTCCCGAATTGTTGTCACTTATAAACATTTTCATCTGTTTTCCTCCTTATACTTTTCTATACAAGATTTGCAAATACAAGATTTTCCCTTTTTCCCTTCTGGAACTAGCTCTAATAACTCCTTAGGGATTTCTATATGATAACACCAGCACTCCTTTTCATGACACTGACAATTGTTGTCTTGTCCACATAATGGACAAATTGATGAACCAGATGCACCAGGCCCTTCATACCCATTGGAATAAACAGATGTATGGACAGTTCCCCTTCCACTACCACTACTTTCCAAGGGTTCTACTTTGTAATCTAGTTGCGATTCTAAAAATCTAACCTTTTCAAATAAATATGGTTGAATTTCAGCATATGTTAAATTATCTGGAATTTCATCAAATAATTTGACTTCCTTTATTTCATAATCTGGTAATGTATCCAATTCTTCTATTTTGCTAAAAAATAGTCTTCCATAGGAAGGAATATTGTTTCTAGTTACGGAATAATCGCATATTGGCCTAATTTGAAAATCCTTGGCCCCAGTTTCCTCAAATAATTCTCTTTTTGCAGTTTCATTTATATTTTCACCAATTTCCCTATGTCCTCCTGGTATTTCCCAGGTATCCCTATCCTTATGTTTAACAAATACCCATTTGTCTTTAAATTTGGAAACTATTACTGCAAATTTTAATCCTTCATTATCTATTTTACCTGTATCGTAGAAATTAATTTCCATTTTAACCACCACCTTTTAATTTATTTTCCACAAATTAATATATCTTATAAATAAGTTATTATATAATTAGTCTTAAGTCAACAATTTTTCCCAATTAACACATATTCTATTTTTTATAATATGATATAATTATATAATGTATGATAATTTTAAAGGAGAATTATGTATGGATAAAACTATAATGAAATGTAAAGTCTGTCCCATTGGATGTGAGTTGATTATAAGTAAAAACAGCTCTAGTCCCTCTGGATATTCTGTGGAGGGTAATAGCTGTAATAGAGGTATGGATTTTGGTATAAAGGAAATGACAGAGCCTTCAAGAGTTTTGACTGGTAGAGTACTTCTTAAAAATGGTGCTATGAGTAGACTTCCTGTAAAAACTACAGGAGTTGTACCAAAGGATAAGGTAGATGAAATTATGTATATATTCAATAATACAGAAGTAGAATCTCCTATTAAACGTGGAGATGTGATTATAGAAAATATTTTAGGCCTGGGCATAGATGTAGTAGCTGCTAGGAAGGCTTGATGTGGTCAAACAAAGGGGACAGTCCCTTTTGTTTGGTCTATTTTGTCATATGCACTAGGTGCACTATGGGCACGAAAAGTGATGGAAAAGCTGTAGGGGATACTAAAATTATGCTTAGTAAGTTCACAAAAAACTATGAGGATAAGTCAAAAGAACTTTTGGAATAAAGGCAGGTTTTTATATAATAAAAGCATGCCTTTATAATTTCTAAAATAAATAACAGGATTATATGGAGTAATATTATTTCCTTGGGGAAT
>CAZMBD010000011.1:28666-29964 GCA_964564325.1 uncultured Clostridiaceae bacterium | reverse complement strand
GGTGTTTTTATGAATCTAAGCAAAGAACAAAAAAAAGCTATAAATCATATTAAAGGGCCTGCTCTGGTATTAGCTGTGCCTGGTGCTGGTAAAACTACGGTTTTAATTCATAGAACTGGAAATTTGATATTAAATCATAATATTAGTCCTGAAAATATTTTATCTATTACTTTTAGTAGGGCTTCTGCTAATGATATGAAATCCCGTTTTAATAAAATATACGGAGATATTTGTCACATACCTGTACATTTTTCGACTATACATAGTTTTTCCTTTGGTTTAATAAGAGAATATGCCTATAGAAATAAAATTCAATATACTCTTATCGAGGATAGTAAAAAGGAGCTAAATAAATACAATATATTGAAAAAAGTTTACTATTCTATAAATAGGGATTATATTACCGAAGAAAAGTTAGAAAATCTTATAAACTCCATTGGATATATTAAAAATATGCTAATTCCACCAGAGGAGTTTGTAAATACTTTTAAAAGCGATATAGAGAATTTTATAGATATTTTTCATACCTATGAAAGATATAAAAGGACTCATAATTTAATAGATTTTGACGATATGTTAACTATTTCCTTGGAAATATTAAATAAAGATAATTATTTGCTAAATAAATATCGAAATAGATACAATTATATTCAAGTTGATGAAGGACAAGATACTTCAAAAATACAAATGGAAATAATTCAAACTCTAGGTCATCCAAAAAATAATATATTTATAGTGGCAGATGATGATCAGTCCATATACGGTTTTAGAGGGGCCTATCCTAAAGGATTGTTTAATTTTAATAATATTTATAAAGATGCTAAAATCTATTATATGGAAGAAAATTATAGATCTTCTAATAATATAGTTTCCGTATGCAATGATTTTATAAAACAAAACACATTGAGATATGACAAAAACATATTCACTAAAAACCCATTTGTGGAAGCGATAAATATTGTAAAACTAAATGATTTAGAAGAACAATATAAGTTTTTAATCAAAGAGCTAAATACTGTAAAAAATTACAGTGACTACGCTATATTATATAGAAATAATATCTCTGCTATTGGAGTTATTGAATACTTAGAAAGAAACAATATCCCATTTTATATGAAAGATATTAGAGAAAACTTTTTTAGTCATTGGATAGTAGAGGACTTATTAGCCTTTTTTAAATTAGCAGAAAATCTAAATGATATAGAATCTTTTGAAAAAATTTATTTTAAAATGAAAGGCTTTATTTCTAAAAAGCAATTATACTATATTAAAACTATGAATTCTAATTCTTCTGTATT
>CAZMBD010000011.1:0-28566 GCA_964564325.1 uncultured Clostridiaceae bacterium | reverse complement strand
TTTCTAAAAAGCAATTATACTATATTAAAACTATGAATTCTAATTCTTCTGTATTTGACAGGCTATTGGATCTTCCTGGTTTAAATGATTTCTATAGAAAAAATATTCTAGAATTAAAACTGGATTTTAAAAAACTATCTCGAAAAAACCCCTATGATGGCATATCCTATATTGAAAAAAATTTAAAATATGAAGATTATCTAAGGGAATCTTGTATGAAATTTGGTCATACCTTAGATTCTTTAAAGACCATATTGTTTTATTTGAAAATCATAGCTAAAAAAACTAAAAATATAGATGAATTTAGGACAAGATTAAAATACTTAGAATATTTAATGAGACAATCTAAAAATAATAATAATGCCATTACATTGTCCACAATTCACTCCGCAAAGGGCCTGGAATTTGAAAATGTATATATAATAGATTTAATTGAAGGGGATTTTCCAAATACCACTAGTATAGATGAATTTAATAAAGGCAATATAGAAGCTTTAGAAGAGGAAAGAAGACTTTTCTATGTGGGTATGACTAGAGCTAAAAAACATCTAAGCCTAATTACAATAAATAATAGAAATGATAAAAAAGTTCAAGCCTCCAGATTTTTAATAGAATTAGAAAAACTATAGGATTAATTTTGAAAAAATTAGTTATACTATAGTATAAGAAATATATTTAAATGAAAAGAGGAGGTTTAAAGTGGCTAGCAAAGATAAGAAAAATTCAAAAAATAAAAAAGGCAATAAAAGCGGTGCAGTAAGTAGCAAAAAAGATAACAAGAATGACAACAAAAAAGACAATGACAATATTAAATAGCTAAAATTTAAGGAACCTCAACTACGATGAGGTTCCTTAAATTTTAATTAATCTTCAAATTCTCTAATATTGACTTTATCTACTTCAAAAAATTCATCTTCACGAATTTCAAAATGTCCAGAAGCATAGGGTTTTCCATCTATAGATATATATACTTTTTCTACACCATAATAATCCCCTAAAGTATTGGTAATACTCTTTAATATTTCAGCTTCTAAACCACTACCTGCATTCATATCTATTAAAAATTCTTTAGAAAAGTCTACTCGAACTATTCCGTTGCCTCTTTCAAATTTTAAAGAATTAATTTTTGTATTTTTAGATATAGTTGCTATTAATTTGTTTGATTTTGGATCACGAAAATTATCTTCTAAAATCTTTTTAATATCAGAGTTTGTACTAATAGATATATCTCTATCTAAATATACAGTTTCTATATCTTCGTATAGAGGATAATAAAAAATTATTTCTGTTTCATAAGTAGAATTTTCAACTTCCTCTAAAAGGGTTTTTACTTCAAACTCACCATCTTTGTAAATAGTAGCCACATGACCTATACCTTTTACATAATAGTCCATTGTTTTTATATCTTCTTCAAGTTCTGTAGTCACTTCTAAAGCCTTTAGATTTTTATATGGAAGTTCCAAATCCACATCTATTCCAGTAATTGCTCTTTTATATCCTGTTGGGGTAGTCCAAGATGTGCCAGGTTTTAACGGCTCTTTTAATAATACATTACTAGTTTCCCCTTCTACATCTAACATATTTTCAATATGGTAAAACTCACCTTCAGTATATATTTCTCTTAGTTCACCGTCTTTATATTCCAATATCTTAATAGCTACAGTTCCTGGATTAAATATTTTCATTTGTGCTCTATTGCCTTCAATAAATTCAAAAAATGTCTCCTGCTCTGCGTATTCATTGCCTATACCTTCATACTCCATTATAGTATTTTCCTTAAAAGGGAAATAATCCTCTATAGTATCTATTTTTTCCAAAGTTTCAATTTTTTCATCAGAAACTAAATCTTCAGATGTTTTTTCCTCCTCTACAATTTTACTGCCATTACATGCCGTAAATACAATTGATAACGCCAATATTAAGATTATCAATACTCGATACTTCTTCATATAATCACCTCTAAAAATTTATCTATATTACCCATTATAACCATTTTATAAAGAAAATAGTTTACAAAACGGTAAATTTTAAGTTACAATAAAATTTTCTTTAAATCATTAGCATTTTTCTATTTATATCATAATATGTATTAGGACATAATAAAAACCATTTAAAATATTTCTTAGGAGGTGCTTTTATGGCTGATTTATATAGCAGAAGAGGCTGTGAAAACGATAGCTCATTACTATTCTTTTTCTTACTATTGGTAATTCTATTTTGTAATTGCGATTCATTTGGCGGAAGATGCTAAATAATATATTAGTCGGGGTTTCAAACCCCGACTTTATTTTATAATTCTTCTGTTAATTTAATTATCTCGTCAATTATATCCCCAATATGGTTTATAGTATTTAAGAGTGGCTTCTCTGTAGTAATATCTACTCCTGCCTTTTTGGCGAATTCTACTGGTGTATAAATACCACCAGATTTTAATACTGATAACCAATCATCAATAGCATTTTGTCCTTCTGATAATATCCTTCTATTTGCTTCTGTGGCAATAGTCAATCCTGCACTATAAGTATAAGGATATAATCCCATATAATAATGAGGTTGTCTCATCCATGTAAGCTCTGCCCCTTGGTTGATTATAACAGCATCACCCCAGAACTTTTCCAATACTTCTCGCTTTAATTTATTTAATAATTCTGCATGGATAGAACCACCAGCATCCACTATTTTATATACTTCCCTTTGGAAAGCTGCTTCCAATAAATGAGTTACAAAATTGTGATAATAGGTTCTAGATATCATAGATGACAATACCCATCTTTTCATTCTCTTATCTTCAGTGTTTTTCATAAGATAATTTGCCATAAGCATTTCATTCATAGTAGAAGGTGATTCTATACAATACAATGATGGTCTAGAATTAAATATATTTTGATTTTGATGAGCCAAGTAAAAGTGACCAGCATGACCTAGTTCATGGGATAATACAAATACCTCCCTCATCCTTCCAGTCCAAGAAATCAATACAAATGGATGGCTACCATAGGGACTAGAACAAAAAGCACCAGTGGATTTCCCTTTGTTTTGGACAAAATCTATCCATCTTTCATCAAAAGCTCTATTGACCATTTCTAAATAGTCATCACCTAATACTGACAATGCTCCTTCTACATAGGGTCTTGCTTCTTCAATACTTATATCTGGTTCATATTCTGGATCTACTGCTAATTTTAAATCCATAAATGTCATTTCTTCTAAACCATGGATCTTTTGAATTAGCTTAGCATATTTTCTCATATGAGGTGCTAAATTTTCCATTATTAAATCTATCTGCCTATCATACAGTTCTCTCTCTACCTTCTGCGGGAATAATAAACTGTCAATTACAGAATCAAAACCTCTTAAATTTGCTAAAGTTCTCTCTTTTTGAACTTGAATCTGATATGCAGTTGCTATGGTATGTTGGTATTCCCTTAATTTACTAGCAAAAGTTTCTGCTGCAGCTCGTCTAATCTTTGTATCATTTTCATATTCCCATTTTCCTTCAAAAAGCACAAAGCTTAGAGGATATTCCTTATCATCTACTGTAAAGGTACCAAAATCCATATCAGCTAATTTCGCCCTATTATATATTTGATAAGGTGCCTCCAATACATTAGAAAGGGCAGACAAGGTCTTTTCTACTTCAGGATGTAGAGTATAAGGTTTTTGTCTCATTATATCCTCTAAAAGCAAGGCATTTCCTTGAGACTGTTCTATAGCCTTTTGGATTATTTTTTCGTCTAATTGTACTATTTCCGATTCAATAAAGCTTAGACGACTATTGACTTCTGACAAAATACTAGAGGTTTTCATCTGTCTAGTTTGGTTTTTAGTATCTGTCTGATCCACTGCTACTGATAAATATGAATACGTCCCTAATAAATTTGCCCATTCTACTAAAATCTTTAATTCATCTAAACAGGCATTTACCTCATTTGGTCCATTTAATTCGCCCTTGTACTCTTTTTCAATTTTTTGGGAAAGTTTTACTATTTCCTTAAGCTTTTCTTCAAATTCCTCTTCAGTTTTAAATATGCCTGTAAGATCCCATGTTAATCTTTCATCCACATCTTTCCTATCTAAAATATCTTTACCCATTAAAAAACCCCCTTATAATATTTCGATTGTCTAATTTAATTAAATTATATTATAACAAGATTCACAATACAAGAAAAATTGTAGTAAAAAATAAAACACCTCATAAGTTTTTCTACTTATAAGGTGTTTGTTTTGTGCCTTTACTATGCCATCTCCAAGCATCTTCTATTATCTTTTCCAAATCATTATATTTTGGTCTCCAATTTAATTCTTTTTTTGCTTTTTCAGAAGATGCTACCAGTATAGCTGGATCTCCTGGTCTCCTGTTTCCAATTTCCACTAAGATATCTCTACCAGTTATCTCTCTTGCCTTTTCAATGACTTCCTTTACGGAAAAACCCTCTCCATTTCCTAAATTATATATTCCACTTTCACCTTCATTTTTAAGTTTATCTAAGGCTAATAAATGAGCTTCAGCTAAGTCCATCACATGTATATAATCTCTTATACAAGTTCCATCAGGAGTATCATAATCTTGGCCAAATATAATTATCTTATCTCTTTTTCCTAAAGCTGTTTCCAATACAATAGGTATTAGATGAGTTTCAGGATTGTGTGCTTCTCCTATAATTCCGCTTTCATGAGCTCCAGCTGCATTGAAATACCTTAGAGCTATATAGTTTATATCTCCTGCATTATTTGCCCACTTTAATAATCTCTCTATAGCTAATTTGCTTTCACCATAAGGGTTTGTTGGAATAGTCCTATCATCTTCTAGTATGGGGATATGTTCTGGTTCTCCATATACTGCAGCTGTTGACGAAAATACAATGTTTTTCACATCATGTTTTTTCATACAATTCAAAAGAGTTATGGTACCCCTTACATTGTTATTGTAATATTTTATTGGGGCTTTAACACTTTCCCCGACTAGAGAATAAGCAGCAAAGTGAATCACATCCTCTATTTCATTTTCTCTAAATACTTCGTCTAAAAAATCCTCATCCCTAAGATCTCCACAATAAAATTTTCCTCCTTTAACTGCCTCTTCATGTCCCGTTACTAAATTGTCAATAACTATGACCTTTTCATTTCTTTTAAGTAAAGCCATTAATGTATGACTTCCAATATAACCTGCTCCTCCAGTAACTAATATAGCCATATAAATCACCTCTATATATATAATAATTCCCTAGTTCCATTGCCTATTCCTGCTAAATAAAAATCTGCTTTATATCCAATTTTTTTATTATATATCTCGCCAACTTTAACCATAAAGTCCTCTACACTCTCACCCTCTACAAAAGCTATAGCACATCCTCCAAATCCTGCTCCCGTCATTCTTGCTCCTATGCAAGTTTCCTGTTTTAATGCTGTTTCTACTAGAGTATCTAGTTCTATCCCTGTTACCTCATATAAATCCCTTAGAGAATTGTGAGACTGGACAAATAGTTCTCCTAATTTCAATATATCTCCACTTTCTAAAGCTTCACAGGCATTTAAAACCCTTTTGTTTTCGTATACTACATGACGAGCTCTGTTTTTAATAGTTTTTTCTAATATATATTCTTCCAATTGAGCATACTCTTCTATTGTAAGCTGGCATAAATTGTCTATATTTTTATGCTCTTTAAGAGTATTTAATGCCTTTTCACATTCTTTTCTTCTTTCATTATATTTTGAATTGCTTAATTTTCTTCCCTTATTAGTATTCATTATTACTAGTTTATAGTTTTCTATATTCATATTCACATATTTATAATCAAGGCTATGGCTATCTAAAAGCATCGCCTGGTTTTCCCTTCCCATAGCTACAGCAAACTGATCCATTATGCCACATTTTACTCCAATAAAATCATTTTCTGCCTTTTGAGAAATCTTTATCAAATCCATTTTATCTATACTACTATTATTAAATAGATTGTTTACTATCTCGGCCGTTAATAGCTCCAGTGAAGCAGAAGATGAAAGTCCTGCTCCATTAGGGATATTCCCCCAAAACAATATGTCCATTCCTGAAATTCTATACCCATTTTCCTCCATAAAGTAAATTACTCCTTTAGGATAATTAGCCCAACCATGTTTTCTATTATATTTTAAATCATCTATATCTACTTCTACCCTCAACCCAATATTTTGAGAAGCCAATCTTATCTTATTATCATTTCTCTCCCTAACACAACCATAGATTCCTAACTCAACAGCACAGGGTAAGACATAACCTCCATTATAATCTATGTGCTCTCCTATTAAATTGATTCTTCCTGGAGAAAAAAATGTTCTCACTTCACCTTTCCCATAAAGATTATAAAATTTTTCAATTAATTTAAGTTTATTCATTTCTACACACCATCTTTATTTCTAGTATTTTCACTAGAAAACTTTTTATATGCTTTTCTAAGCTCTACTGCAGTCTCTTCTACACTTCTTGGATTGCAATTTGCCCAAGCTCCTGTTTCCGAAGAAGCATTGTATTTTATTCTATCTGCTGATCTTAGTGGTGGATAAAATTCCACATGAAAGTGAAAATATTCATCATAGTTACCATATTCTAGCGAATTTACAGGTGCTTGATGGATTGCCATCATATATGGAAATAGCCTATCGTATAAAGTATCAAATGTACCTGTAACATCTCTTATAATAGCAGCAAAATTATCCTTTTCCCTTTCCGTAAAATCTATTATTTTACTCTTATGAACTTTAGATACTATAAATACTCCAAAAGGATAATCAGTAAAAAATGGAAGATAGCATATGAAATCTTCATTTTCCATGATTATTCTCTTTTTGAAATCTTTCTCTTCATTATTCATCCTACAGATTAGGCATTCATCATTTTCTTCATAGTATTCTCTACAAGAATTCAGCTCTAATTGTAATTTTAAAGGTATAAATGAATAGCCATATATCTGACCATGAGGATGGGGCATACTTACCCCTACTTCTTTGCCTCTATTTTCAAAGGGAAATATATATTTAATTTTTTCATCTTTGGAAAGCTCTATATATCTTTCACACCATAGATCAACAAGCTTTCTTAAATGTTTTAAATCTAATTGCCATATAAGCGCATCATGCTTTGGCGAATATAGTATTACCTCACATTTCCCATAAGCAGGTCTTACTTTATAAAAATTACTTCCTACATCATCTGGTTCTGATGGCTCTTGACATAATGCAGGAAAATCATTATCATACTTATATACATCATAATCTTTAGGAACCCTTCCTGAATTAGGACAAAAAGGACACCAATTTTTAGGCATTTCAGGTCTGCTTTGCCTATGAGAGGCTACCATAGTCCAGTCCTTTAGCAATGGATTCCATCTTAGTTCTGCCATATTCTTTCACTCCTTAATTTCTATGCATATCTTATTTATAGAAAACGTTTTCTATATACTCTTAAAAAGAGTATATCATAATTTAAAAATAATTCAATAAAATATTTACTTTATAAAAATAATTAATTAGTGCAATTTACCTTTAAAACCATTATAATATATATGGTATATAAAAGATGACATATTTCAAGGAATTTCGTCATTTAAAATCTATGTAAAATTTAATATTTATGACATCATTTGATTTTAGGAGGAGATACAATTGTACAACAAAAACGTAGTAAAATCCATCAATAAAGAATCGTTTTTTTGGTTAGCTGGTATCATTGTTTTTTTCGCCATATTTATACATATTATGGGAGCAGCTAATATGTTCAAAACGATGATGGCTACTGCACATGATCTAATTTTAAATACTGTTTTTTTTATCATGGGAGTTGCTGTACTTGCCAGTGCATTTTCAGCAGTGTTATCTGAATTCGGAATCATTTCCATTATTAACAAGATATTAACCCCTATCATTAAACCTTTATTTGATCTTCCAGGGGTTGCAAGTCTTGGAATTATTACAACTTATCTTTCAGATAATCCAGCAATTATTTCTTTAGCATATGAAGATGATTTTAAAAAGTACTTTAAAAAATATCAGCTCCCTGCCCTTACAAATCTTGGGACATCCTTTGGTATGGGATTAATAGTTTCAACTTTTATGCTCGCTCAAGCTAAAAATGGTCAAAGTTTTTTAGCTCCAGTTATAATAGGAAATATAAGTGCTTTTATAGGAAGTATAGTCAGCGTAAGATTAATGTTAAATCATACGAAAAAGGTTTATGATACCGAAGAATATGTATTTTCAAATTCTGATACTTCCTATGACATATTGGAATACAGGCGAATAAGAGAAGGAAATACATTCCAAAGATTCCTTGAAGCCATTCTTGATGGGGGAAAAGTAGGTGTTGATTTAGGTATATCTATTATTCCAGGAGTTGTAATTATTTGTACTCTAGTCATGATGCTTACCAATGGGCCTTCTCCTAATGGAACATACACAGGAGCAGCATATGAAGGGATAAAGGCACTTCCCTGGATAGGAGAAAAATTAAAATTCATTCTAACTCCTTTATTTGGATTTGAAAGTCCTGAAGCAATAGCATTTCCAATAACTTCCTTAGGTTCTGTGGGAGCTGCATTAAGTATCGTTCCAAAATTTTTAGCAGAAGGATTTATTGGTAAAAATGAAATAGCAGTATTTACAGCTATGGGAATGTGCTGGAGTGGATATTTAAGCACTCATGTAGCCATGATGGATGCTTTAGATATGAGAAAATTAACAACTAAAGCTATAATTAGTCATACTGTAGGAGGACTATGCGCAGGAATATCTGCACATTTTATTTATCTCCTATATTCCATTTTATAATAATCGCAAAAGATAAGAGGAAAAGTTTTAAACTTTTCCTCTTATTATATACTATCCCCTGTTAATATATTCCTTCATAATATTTTTAGGAACTAGAGAACCACCTGTTGCCCAACACATATGTGTAATATTATCTTTTTTAAGAATATTATGTTTTTCTAAATAGTTTTCCCCTTCTTTCCCTAATAAAAATATAGGACCTAAAAATCCAGCCAATGCAGAAGGTTCTAAATATATATTCTCTTCATAAGCTAAGGTTTTCAAAAATTTATACAATCTATTATCATCTATGGTAAATACCCCTGATAAAATTTTGTCCATGATTTCCCCTACGAAAGTTGAAGGACGACCTACCGCTAAGCCATCTGCCTCTGTTTTATTATCTATTCCAAAATCCTCTACAGAAATTTTATCATGAAGTCCTGTCATAAGCCCTAATAACATAGCTGGAGAATGGGTTGGCTCTGCAAAGAAACAATGAACATTGTCCCCATATATAAGTTTTAGTCCATAGCTTACTCCACCTGGACCACCACCTACGCCACAAGGTAAATAAACAAATAATGGATGATCTTCATCTACTATTATATTCATCTTTTCTAATTGTCCTTTAATCCTTAGCCCAGCTACAGCATATCCTAAAAATAGATCTTCAGAATTTTCATCATCTATAAAATAACTATTAGGATTATTATCAGATTCTTTTCTTCCTTTCTCTACTGCCTTAGAGTAATCCGATGAATACTCTATTACTTCTACACCCTTACTTCTCAACAAATCTTTTTTCCACTGTTTCGCATCTTGAGACATATGTACCCTTACCTTAAAACCTATTTTGGCAGATATTATTCCTATACTTAGTCCTAGATTTCCAGTACTGCCTACTTGTACAATATAATTGGAAAAAAAGTTCTTAAATTTATCTTCTGTTAAAATAGAATAATCATCATCTACTTTTAATAAACCTTCATTTATAGCCAAAGTTTCTGCATGTTTTAACACCTCATATATTCCACCTCTAGCTTTTATAGAACCAGCTATGGGAAGTAAATCATCTCTTTTTAGGATTAAATTCCCATGTATTTTTTGATTATATTCCTTCTCCATTGTTTCTTTCATTTGATTAATTTCTGATATAGGAGATTCTATAATGCCATTTTTAGTTTCTGGAAAGATCTTTTCAATAAATGGAGCAAATCTTTTTAGTCTTTCTTCTGCATCTAACACATCCTTATAACTTACAGGTAAATCCTCTATTACATCCTGAAAATTGCTATAATTCTCATTTATCCAAATGACTTCTTCTAATGATTTTACTTTACTTAATAATTTCATATTATCCTCCTTTGTAACACTTTAATCGCTTAAATAAATTATATTATAAGATAATTTACAATACAAGAAATACTAAAAATTTCTCTAATATTCTTGATTAAAATTAAGACTATTTTCTACAAATTCCAACTCCTATATGATATAATATTCTTGATTGAAGTTTCAAAATATTTTAAATCATTCTAGGATGTGATATTAAATGGAATTAATTAACAACCGATACAAAGTAATAAAAAGGCTAAAACAAAATAGAATGTATTCTGAATACTTGGTTTTAGATATGTGGAATGAAAACCAAGAAATGAAGCTTAATATATTGAATGCTGAATTCATACCTAGTTCTTTAATAGATTTTTACGCCAATGAATTTATAAGATTAATAAATCTTGATAGTAAAAATATAATTAAAAACTACTACTTCAATAGAATTTCCTATATAGATAATAAAAAAAACACAGGAGAACAATATTTTTATACTTGTGAGTATATTGAAAATTCTAGTAGTCTACTAAAATATATAGATGATATTAACTTTTCTCAAATTATGTATGCCTTTATTGAGATATGTAAAGCTATACATTATTTTCACTTAAATGGATATACCTATGAGGATTTGAATTTGAATAATATCTTCGTTGTGAAATGTAATAGAGGTTATAGTCTGAAACTGAAAGATCTTGCTACAGTAGAATTAGAAAAAAATTGTTTTATACATGGTGAAACAGACAACTCCTATTTAAAATCATCTGGGGTATTGTCTGATAGAAAATCCGATATATATTCTCTAGCTATTCTATTATTAACTATGCTTAGAAAACAATATTGTAAATCAGAGCCTAAAGAGGAATTAGCTATTTTCAAAAAAGAACTAAAAAATAATAACACCAAATTTACTATGGATGAAATTGAACAAATAAATAAATTGCTACCTATTATAGATAGAGCTATTACCCTTGATGAAAAATATCCCTATGAATATGTGTACAATATGGTGGAGGATATAAATAGAAATCTAAATAAAAATTATAATATTGTTGACAAAAATGAACTTCAAAAGCTAAATTTTCATACTAAACTCATTGGTAAAAAGGATGAAATAAACCATATAATCAATTCTTATGATTCCATGCTTAAGTACAAGCCTAGTAACAAAATCTTTTTGATACAGGGAGATACAGGAACAGGTAAGACCCGTTTTTTAGAAGAAATAAAGTTTCTATTGGAGCTAAAAAACGCAAATATTTATTCTAGCTTTAGTTTAAACAATGCAAATGATAGTAACAATAAGCTTTGGACTGAAATACTTAGAAAATTAATATTTGAAGCGAATACCCAAACCATTCAAAAATATCAATCTGAACTAGTGAAGTTCTTCCCAGAAATAATTGACATAAAAAATATTTCATCTACAGAGCATATAAATGAAAATATCACAAAATATAGATTGATAAATAGAATTGGAGCATTTGCCAATGAAACTATAAAAAACAAACCTTCTGTTTGTATAATTGATGATGTCCATTTTGCAAATGAATTTACAATTGATGCTTTTACCTATCTATATAAAGAAATAATAAATAACAAAAATATAATTTTCATATTTTCTTACAAAGAAAGTGACACTTTAGATAATCCAAAACTTTTTGAATTTATAGATGATATAAAGAAAAGAAAAGATTCTTCAATCATATATCTAGACAATTTAGATAGAGAGCAATCTGGACAGTTAATAAAAAATATGATGTCCATGTCCTATGTTCCTAAAGATCTTTCAAATAGGATATATTTTCAATCCTATGGAAACCCTCTTTTTATAACTGAGGTTATGAAAGAATTATTTAATAATCAAATAATTTTTATAAATAATAAATATGGATGGTGGTATGTTGATATACCTGATACAGCTGAGGCTGATCCTTACTACAATTATTTACATATACCCAATACCATTGAACAAGCTGTATTAAATCAAATAAATAGTCTTGATAGTATTAGTCTCAACATTCTAAAGGCTATCTCCATCTTTACCAAAGCTATATCCATAGAAGAAATTTCCAATTTTGTAGATATAGGTATTGATGAATTGCAATCTAAAATACAAGAATTAGTCCATAAAGGAATCTTATCTAAAAAGATTGAAGATAAAGGATATACTTATGATATTGACAACAATATATTGAGGAATATTGTATATGAAAAAATCAATAGTAATGATAAAATCGAAAAACATAGAATAGCTGCTAAAATACTTGAAAAGGAAAAAGGTATCAATGACAACTTTGATGAATTAATATTCCATTTAGAAAAAGCAACTCTAAAAGAAAAAGCAAAGGAATATTGCATCGAAAATGCTAAAAAAATGAGAGCCCTAAAGAATATAAAATCTGAAATTGAAAATTATAAAAAAGCTCTTTCTATGGTTGAAAACAGAAATCTTAATGAAGAAACTGAGCTACTAATAAAAATAGGAAGTCTATATTTTGAAACTGGAAATATTCAATTAGCAGCAAATTTTTTTAATAAAGCTGAAAAATTAGCAAAAACATCAAATAATAATAAGTCTCTCATAGATATATATAGCTATATGGCACAAATAATGAATATACAATCCAAACATGAAAAAACTACAGAGTATCTTGATGAGGCTGAAAAATTATTGGAAAACTTCGAATACTTAGAGGCTAGTCTTGAAATAAAACGTATTAGAGCAATGTTATTAGTAAATAAAAATTTATTTAATGAAGCTACTAAATTGTGTTTAGAAATAATTAAAGAATGCAGTGACGAATTTATACAAATAAAAGGAAATACATATAGGCTAATAGCTTATATGTATTCCTATGAAAACAAATTAGAAGAAGCCATACTCCTATATGAAAAAAGTATAAAATTGTTTGAAACTATTAATTATTCAAGAGGAATATTAATTGCATTAAATAATATTGGATGCATTTATAATGATTATTATCAAGATTTAGAAAAAGCACTAGATTATTTCACAAAAGTAAAGGATTTAAGTGAAGAATATGAATTATTATCCAGTGAGATACTTGGATTAATTAATATTGCAGTAATTTATTATGCTAGATATGATTATATATTAGCATATGAAAATTTTAAACTAGCACTAGAAAAAGCATTAAAAGCTAATTTCAAAAATGAAATTTTCTTCCTTTATAATAATTTAACAATGTTGTGTATTGATATGAAAAACTACTCAGAAGCATTCTACTACTATAAATTGGCTGAAAAAGAATTAGAGGATTTGCCTAATGGAGGAATGGATATTATTGCTTTCTATGATACAAGTGCATATATTTATAATACATTTGGAGATTTTGAAAAAGCTAATAAATTTCTTACTAAAACCATGGACTTTTACAGAAATGGGAATGCCATAAACAAATTTAACAATATAATAGATTTCAATATTATTGAATTGAGATTCAAAGAAGTGGGTTCTTATGATTCAAATATTGACGAAATAATTTCTACAAGCAAAAAATTTAAAAATGATGAACATAAGATATCTTCCTTAACTGATGCTGCAATAATTCTAATTGAAAAAAGTGATTATAAAAATGCAAAAAAATTAATATTAGAAGCGAAAAAATACATGTCGAAAACAATTAATAATGGAATACAAGCTATATATTATTATTCCAAGGGTATTATTGAAGCAGGAGAAGATTCATTAAAACTACTTTTAAAATCTTTAGGGTTAGCTAAGAAAGTTCAAGACAAAGAACTTATTGCAAAAATAAACATAGCTCTAGGCAATAATTATTTCTCTCGTAAAAATTATTATTATGCTGCAAATTATTACATTGAGGCTTGCGAAATATTAAGAAATCTTATAAATCAAATTCCAGATAAATATAAGCTAATGTATGTAAACAGCTATAAACTAGCTCTACCTTTCTACAGGATAAAATATATTAAAAACATCTTGATAGATGGTCATGATAACGAACAATGTAAACAATTTAAAAATAAATCTCAAGTAAAATCCAATAGTGAATTATATGAATTGATAGATATAAACGAAACAAATGCCTTTATAGAGAATAAAAAATTTATGAATTTTATAATAAAACAAAATATGCAAAATTCTCCTAGTAATATACTGACAGATAAGGATATATTAATAAACTTAAGTACCAATACTATAAAAGATATGCAATTGATAACGGGATACCTAGCCACATTTACCTTGGCTACAAAAGGACTAATTGTTACTGAAGGGCAAAGACAAGATTTAAATATTATATATTCTACTGATGGAAATTATAAATTACCAACAAATACATATATTTTTGATAGGGTTCGAGTAACAATGGAACCACTTCTAATATCAAACAATTCAAATATAGATGAAAGTGATATTAGATTTTTAGCCGAAAATACAAGAGCATGCTTATGTATCCCTATCATAAATAAATATTCGAACTCTAGATATAATGTAATAGGTTGTCTCTATTTAGAATCAGATAGAATATTGAACAATTTTAACCATAAGGGGCTTCAAAAGTGTATGGAATTTTCTAATCTTCTATCCCTATTGTTAAAAAAACATCAACTAAAATCAGCCGCTTCTATTGACAAATTGACAGGGGCTCTTACTAGAAAATATCTTGAAGATTCTCTCAACGATATATTATATAGGGCAAGTAATCTTGGAGAAACCTTTAGTATAATAATGTACGATTTAGATAGATTTAAAAGAGTTAATGATAGATTTGGGCATCAAACAGGTGATGAAGTACTAAAGAAAATATCTAAAATCATTATGAACAATATCGATAAAGAGGCTGTCCTTGGGCGATACGGTGGAGAAGAATTTATAATCATCCTCCCAAGTATAGGTGCTAAGGAAGCCTTGAACACTGCAAATGAATTAAGAGAAAAAATCGAAAAAGAAAAAATACTTGGTGATGAGTTAAATGTTACTGTTAGTATGGGAGTAGCCTCGTATCCAGAGCATGGACAAACAATTGGTGAGTTAATTGAAAAAGTAGACAAAGCTCTATATATGGCTAAAGAAAGTGGCAAAAACATGTGCCAGCTTTGGCGCAATGAGTTTATAGATATGGCTAAACCAAAAAATCCTATAGGTGGTATTTTAACTGGAGATGAAGTACAGGATTCAAGAAATGTTTTAGCTCTTGTTGAGCTCATTGAAATTGTAAATCAAAACCTTGATAAAACAGAAAAAATCTATAAATTTCTCGGAAGAACAATAGAGATTGTTGAAGCTGAATTTGGTATTCTGATATTATTAGAAAAGAATAAAGTTAAAAAAACCTTTGGTAGAAAAACGCAACAATATGGATGGATAGATAATTTGACCTTCAATCCTACTATTGTGAAATCTATTATTGAAAATAGAGAAGGTACTTATACCATTGATTGGGATAGCGTCGAAAAACATGAGCTTATAACTGGACTACCTGACTGGCATTCCGTTTTAGCTATACCTGTTATATTTGAAGATGAAATCAAAGGAGTCCTTTATCTTTCAACATCTACAAAGCTTAAAGAATTTGGAGTTGATGATTTCAATTTTGTAAATGTGTTAAGCAATTTGCTAGCAAATATAATTTAAAATTCAGAGATAAATACATTAGGGACATTTCCGTTAAAGGATCTGTCCCTGATACTTTTTAGTCTAATAATCCATGGAATACAATATCAAATACCATATTACCTTTCTCATCTACTCTATGATTGACAAAATATGCTGTCACCGTTTTATAGCCTGTCCAATTATAGTCGTCCAATGTATCTAAAAACCCATTTACTATATGGTGCATAGATTCTATATCCTTCAACTTGCCTTGAGATTTATCTCCAATATAAGTTCCCTTAACAATGAATGTATTAAAGAAATCAGATTTCTGAGTTTCAATCTTAGCATCTACTATATTTGATATTTCTACAATTTCATCAAATATTTCCTCTTGGTTTTTAGCTTTATGATTAGACAAGTAATCATCTGAAACTAATGGTACTGTTAAATCCTTATATGAATCAACTAATTCATTCATATACGCCTGAAATTCTTGATTTAGTTTTGGATTATTCTTTAATTTATCTATATATTCATCATAACCTTTTACATCATCTACTTTAATATATTCAGCTATATCATAATATATATCGTAATGCTCATGATATAAGAAATCCATTGCCACACAAACATAATTATAAAATTCAAATCCACTACTATATTTAGATTCTAAGGTTTCTGTAAAAGAATATCTTTCTGGAGCTTTTGTTTTATATATATTTTTAATAATAGATTGCCTTGGCAATACATCTGATTTACGAGTAGAACCAGCAAAAAATTCTGCTCCTCCCTCTTCATACCAAGTTAATCTATCTAATCTATACATCTCAGTTTCTCCCCATAAACCAGGCACCACATATCGTCCTTGTAAATAATGGGTGAACTCATGCCTAAATAACTCTTCTAGTGAATATATGCTTTCTTGCGGTGTTCTCTCATAGGTAAAGAAAGTGCCAATACCTTCTATATACATTCCTCCATTATCTGTATTATAACCATATAATCTTTTATTCATTTTGTATTCATCTGGACTATTGTAAATAACTATAGTTAATATATCATCTGCATTTCCTGGTTCTAAAGCTTCATCCCTATTTATAGACCTAAAATACTGTGCTTCAACTTCTTTAGATGCCCAATATAATCTTTGTACTTTTTCTTCAGTTACTTTATCTCCTGTTTTTATTATTATTTTCCCATCATCAAAACTATAAACATTGGGTAGATATCTTTGTTTTAATTCTTCTATTGACGGATTAATACTTACAGTATTACCTAGAGAATCCTTGCCTTCATAATCATTATTTATATATTTAACAGCTTTATCATATTGTTTACTTGAAAAGGAATATACTTTCATAGCCTGTGTTAAAGTTTCTAATCCCTTTTGGTTATTAGTATGAAATTTGCCTAATTTCGAAATACAAGATATTCCACTATTTATTATCCAAATATCATTTGTGCTATTTTCACCTTTTAATGCAATTTTTTCGACTTCATCAATAAAACCATCAAATTTACCATACCACTCAGTTTCTTCTGGTTGCTTTTCCAGTTCATATACTGTATTCATAATAATATCATGTTTTACTCCACTTATAATATTGTCTATTGCTTGTACTTTTAATTTTTGACATATATAATATTCCCATTTTTCATTATACTGCTCCAATATAGGGGTAAACTTATTGATTACTTCTATATCAGAAGAACCATTCCAAACAAATAATCCAGTTGACAAAACAATCATATCTTGTTCTTTTGTTCCTAATTCAAAATTTGGATTAGCTTGTATAGATTTTATAGCATATAGACATTCATCATGAAAATCTCTGTTATACAAATAAGATAATTCATCATTATAATATCCAAGATAAAAACCAGCCCTTATAACTTCTAATAGTGTAGGTATACCTTTATCGTCCTCTGAAGTATATTGACTCCCTCTATCATAGACCTCTTTTACTAAAAATTTTATTCTATTTTTATCACTATAAAAATCCTTTGCTCCTTTATTATATTCAAATAAATCTTTAATATCATTCCAACCTAATCCTACAAGAGTTTCTACCAATTCATCATAACTTAATTTGTTTAATCCTTCCATAGTATAAATCTGCTCTGATTTTGAATCAATAATCTCTTGTGGACCTGGAGGTGTTCCTAAACCATCTACTGATACTGTAAATGCATATCTGGCTTTTTTAGTGATATTATCATCAGTTCCAGTTACTTTTAAATAATAAGTGCCTGGCGATGCATTATATGTTCCAGATACTTTATCATTATCAAAATTTGTAGCCTCAGATATACATTCCTCCAGATTGCTTTCTTTATATAAATTCCACTTAAGCCCCATTTTGTCTTTATCATTTAATACTATATGTAGTTCTTCATCTATATTTAAATCAAATTTAAATATATCTACTTTATCCTTTTTATCAATTTTCCCTATAACTTTTGTATTTATATTCATTATATTTGCTCCTTCAAACGTATTATTGGGTTCTTTTTCTTCTATACTTGCATAATCTTGTGATGTAGATTGTCTACTAAAATTTAAGATAAATATAAGTATAATTAAAAATAATATTAAAATAATAATCTGACCTTTAAATGATTTTTTTGTTTTTTTCATGTTTTACCTCATTTCTAAAATAAAATCTTCAATTACATAAAGCCTTTTCATATCTGGGAAAAATATTAAATATATTTTAGAGGAATCTTGTCCTTTTTTTGAATAATATTTATATTCCATTTCAAAATTAGGCATATATTCACTATCAACACTCAATTCGTTAAGAATTTTCTCTACAACTGATTCAAATTCTATATCTTTGCTACCCTTCCATTTTAAAAAAAATACAATGTCTTCTTCTTTATATTCAAATATATGATATCTTTCACTATCTTCAATAGAACCTAATCCACTATCTGCTGAATAAATCTCCTTATATGGCTTTGGCAATTTAATAGACCAATTCATATCAATAAATTCATCATACGATTTGTTCATTTTTATATGCAAAAATACACCAATTAAAAATAAAATCAATAAAATACTAAAAAAAAGTATAATTTTTCTGTCTGTAATGTTTTTTTCCAATGTCTAATTCCTCCTTTGGTAATAATTTGCCATAAGACTTTATTGCTTTATTCTATTATACATTAATTTGAATCTTATATCTATATTTAACCAATAACTTAAGTATCTTCTATTTTTATCATTATTAAAAATAGACATAAAAAAAGACCTACAGAAAACCTCTGCAAGCCTGTATTTAACTGGTGCACCTTCAGGGATTCGAACCCTGGGCCCATTGATTAAGAGTCTTATTTTTGACTTTTTATGTGTTTAGATAAATCTTTATATGCGTTGATATTACTTAGTCATATGCGTTCTGCCTTTGTTCTCTTTTTGTTGTTTTTGACTACTATTTGGGGGATTAGTAGGCAAATAGTAGGCAGGGATTTTGAGAAATATGTAGATATGATTGTCTTATTTGGTATAGCCTATCCAAGTGTCATATATAATTTAATTAAGCTAGTGCTTGTCTACTTTTATGCATTAAGCTTTCTATGCTATCTTTGTTCATAATATTAATCATATGATATCCATACTTATCCAGGGTATGTCTATAGCATAAAATATTACTCTCTAAACAAACAAGAAAAATGTCCTTACTCTGTATACTAACTAAATCATTATGTACCCTTTTTAAATATCCAAGTTTTCTTCTACCTTCTTTATTTAGTGGAGGTTTATCATATAAAAATGACTTTAGTCTAACCTTACATTCATATAACTCTATGAGGTTATATGAACTACTATATATCCCTAGATCTATATCATGATTGGATGTTCCGAGTTTTAATCCATTATAATAAATATAAAATTCTGTTCCCTTAATAAAATCTCCATCAATATCGGATTGTGGAGCAATATTTTCTAATAAATATTCTACAATATCTCCTCTTCGTTTATCCAAAATTTTATCTGTTGTATCAAAAAAACTAGCAAGCATTTCTACGAAGGTATTAGCTTCTTCAGACATCCTATCTATTGATGGATTTATTAAAAATAGCGGATCTAGCATATTTTTACCATAGTAATCAGCCTTATTGCATATTACTAATGTTTCACAAAAAATATCAAAAAAATTTTTATTTAATAAAATAAAATCTCCTAATTTTTCTACAATTTTTTCCTTTGGCTTAATATTATCCTTTTGAACGAAAACCACCAATTTATATTTCCTCCTTAATCTTTTAGTATTAAAATATTTTTAGTGGCTTTAAAATTAAAGGTGGAAATCCCATTCTACTGGTAGTTTCACTTATCAATTCTCTAGTATATGGCCAAATATTTACTGGAACATTCCTATATGAAAAAAATTCTATAAAATCATTATATTCCATTTCATCAAAATCTCCCCTGCAGGAATATATTAACTCATATTTAATATCTATATCAAACATCTTCTCTTTTCCCGAAAGCATTGAAGAAACAACAGTTTCAAACTCAATTATAAATTGTTTATTAGAAACCTCTTTTACAATTGCTTTATTGTTTATTTGGACATCTACATTTTCATTTTGGCTTCCAAAAAAATATTTCTCTGCATTAATTTTAACTAAATTTATTTGTACTATGTCCACTCTCCTTACAAATTCTGCATATTTTAGTTTATCAATCTTGTTTTCTTCCATTTCATCACCCCTATGAAGCTAAAATTTCATATTCTGCAAAATAATCCTTGCCATTACCATCATAAGTATTTTGATTGTATTTTACATTTAATTTACTATCTTCTTTTACTTTTCCCTGAACTAAAATCTGCCCTATTTTTTTTGATAAAATATAGGGAACCTCCATTAACCAATTATATATATCGTTCATTCTATTTTCTGGATCTCTTTCCCATAAAATATTAAAAATTCTTATTAAACCCTCTAAAATACTTGTTATTTGAATGTATGTTTCCTCTATAATATCATTTAATAGCATATCCTGAATTAAGTTTTCAAATATATCTTTTGATTCATTGTAATACCAATTTAAAATAACTCTGTCCATTTCATATAAATAAAGCTCATCCTCTAAAAAGTCTTTTAAATCTTTATTAGATAAATATATTTCATTAAAATATTTTTCTAATTGTTTTTCATAGTTTTTTTTAAAATTTATTAATTCTACCAATAAAAGTTCATTATAGTTTTCATTAACCGATACCTTGATTTTTGTATGAGTCTTAAATTTATACATTTTATCCCCCCTTAATTGAACTATATCCATATCTATAGCCTATGATATATATTATTATAAATACCAACAATATGATTCTTTCCTTATTGTCAATCCTTAATCATAATATTTTAGTTTTATAAATTACTTATTTTATATATAATTATATCATAATATTAGATAAACTTAGATTAATATTTATTTTTACATAAATATTGATTCTCTATTTTTATATACTGCAACTCCCCTAACATATAAGATTATATAAATTGGTATAATAATCATAAATTACATGGCTCATTGGGCTATTTAACATCAAAGGAATATAAGACAAACAATTAATTTTAAAGGATTCTGGTAATAAAATTTCCTGTGAATTTACATATATATAAAAAGGTTATTTTTTGATCCTGTCAAGGGGAGCTATACTCCATCCTCAGGATTAAATTTTAAAATCCCAGTTATACGGTGCTCCTCCCTACCTGGTAACCACCAAACCCCTTTTGTCTCAAAACTTTTCATACATTTCCTCCATTTTCCCTTCAACGCATCTATCATAACTATCGACTTCTTATATTTCTACAAAATAGATTAAAACAAAATATACACAACTCCAATAATAATTACCAATACTAAATTGTCACTAATATGGTTAAGTGGCCCCAATATGATAATCTATCCAAGAACTCCTAACCAGTGATGCATATAGAATTTACATCCTCCGATTAAAATTGATAGTTTTTTAGGATCCTTGTTTTCAAAAATTCCATGATTCTATTTTCCACCTACAACTACCAATATGGGTAAGGTAATCTATTATCTATCATTAAAATAAAATTATAATATAACCTTATGTCAATTAATAAATCTTCCTCATTGCCAATATCTCTATGATTAAATGCATGGATAGCATTCCTTTTATTTTGTATATCACCTACCCAATTAAACCAGCTATTATCCTTTTCCCATAACCTTCCCCTACTAAAATTCTTTAATTGTTCAAATTTTATCTTATTTGGCTCAACTAACTTTCCTTGTTTATTTCTAATGGCATCCTCATCCCTTATATAATCTTCATAATATACACAATAAAATAACTTCAGCCATCCTTCAACTAAAGCTCCTAAATTTGCCCTAGCTAACAACAACTCACCTTGAGTTAATGGCCCTCCCTTATCTATCCATATCTTTAAACAGTAGGTTAAGTCAATCAGCCAATCTAATCTTGCTACTTCCAGTAAATTTGCAACAGATTCTGGAGCCCATCCCCTTAGATCTTGCCAAAATTTTAAAGTATCATTTGATAAATTAATTATTTTATTTAATATTTCTTCCATTGAAAAATTATTTAAGTCTTCTTTAAGCCAAGCCTTAGGATTTGTATGCATAAACTTACCCCTTCCTATTACCATATCAATCTATAGAATACATTCTCTCTGGCAATTCGTCCCAAAATTCAATTAAGGCCTCACAATATCCTCGAAATTCATTGTCACCTACATTTAATACTAATTCATTTAGGGTTGTCTTATATAAATCTAATAAATCATAATTTAAAAAATCTGTCTTAAAAAACCTGGCCTTAATTCTTTTAATCGAGTTGCAGACCATCCATCTCCATGTTTTATAACATTTACTAATAATCTAAGTTCATTAATTTTAGTCCAACATTTAAGTTTTTCTAAATCCTGATTAAATCCTAAAAATTCTTCTTTTATACCTTCGATTCCCTTTACACAAAAATCTTTAAAAGAAACTTCATTTCCTTTTTTATCAATAAATATATGTGTACTTGTAACTTCCTCATAAATAAATTTTCTAACTTGCTGTTCCCAAAATTGGTATAGAGTCGATATCCACATAAGTTTCATATTGTATTTCATTAAAGCCATACCCTCATAATATTCTAAACCAGCTTCCCATGCATCTTCAGCAAAATCTGCTGGATCATGATAATCAGGATTAAAACTCTCACCTAATTCCTGAAATCTTTTTTCAGCCATATCATTTGCCTCTTCTTCTATATTATTGAAAATAGGATTAATTTTATTTAAATAAGTATCTCTAAATAATTCTATTGGCTTTTGAAATTCTCTACGAAGTGAATCATATAAATATAATTGAGCTTTCACCTCTAATTTAACACCTCCCAAACAAATTTTATACTCTAAATTGATTATTTAATATAATGCAAAAAATTATGCTCCCAATACACCTAGTGCATCACTAAAATTTAATAAACTCCCTATAATCTTTTCATCTCCCCAAATTTAAATTTGTCTATAATGAATCTCTTGTACTTTCTTAAAAAAATCTTCTATTTCCTCATATGCATCTATTTCTTCTAAATCCTCTTTGCATATCTTATTTGAAACTTTACCATTTAATATTTTCTTTATTTTTTCTATATCTTTATCTAATTTGTCTTTTAATATTTCAGGTATATTTTGTTGATCCCAAGACTCTCTATATCCATCTAAGTCTACACCAAATTCTTCTTCTATTAACTTTGGATTTATATAATTCTCCATTTCACGTTTCGAGGTAATAAACCCTATTCTCCTGCCATCATCTCCCTCGTTCATCTGCTTTACTTTTTTTCTATATTCAACAACATCACTATCATATAAATGGATTTCTTTTATATTAGATTTATCTAAATAATCCTTATCTACCCATCTTACAAGATTTCCACCCTGCAATGGTATTATTTTTATTCCTTCTTCTTTTAAATCTATAATGTTTCGAAATTCCTCCATATTTCTATTTATGTTTGAAATAAAATTAACATCATTAGGTCCTTCTACGCATATCACCGTTTTTAACATAATTGTAGGTAATACTCCTAAAGTTTCTATAATTCCAGCTACTTTTTGTTCTTCATTTTTTTCAGAATATGGTGTACCATTCGCATCCTTTTTTATAAAGATAAGTTGATCTATATTAACCATTTTAGCTATTTCAGGAGTATGGGTAGTTAATATAATTTGTCTTCTATGGTCTTTTGAAAGTGTAATTAAACTTTCAATTATCATTTTTTGAAAATCAGGATGTTGTGATGTTTCAGGTTCCTCTATAGCATATATAACAGAACGTTGTAAATCATCTTGTTCAACAAGTCTTTCTGCTTCTGCTCTAAAATAACTCAATAACATGAGTCGTCTGATGCCACTTCCTCGCTTATTTAATGGTATACCATCATCCCCTGCAAGAGTAAAAGAAAAAATAGAATCCCATGGCTTTAAAATAAGATCTGTTCTAAGTTCATCTGCAATTTCTTCATCAAATTCCTTCAATTTGCCAATAGTCGCTTGCCCTACTTCTTTAACCTGTCTTTCTACTGTTGTCTCAATTTCAGATAGCTGTTCCTGAATTCCCGCAAGAGCCTCTTTTGTGGCTATCTTCAGCGGATCCTGAACTTCAGCATCAGTATCAGTATTAGAACGATCAGATTTAAAAAGAAAATATAATGGTAAATTATTCTTAATAGCCTTCCACATATCCTTTCCATCATTCTTTTTCAAGTCAATATACGTTTCCTCTAGTTCATATCCCTTAGATATATAACAATCATGTATAGCTCTCCTCATTTCAGCATTTTTATTTCTAGGTATATCATCATAATCTTCTATATCATCTCTTATCTCTTCCAAACTTGCCCTTAGCTTAGCATCAGTAAGGTTTATTAAAGGATCATTTATTTGGGGATAATATGCTTTTAAATATATTTTTAGATCCGAGGCATTTATTTTTTCTTTATTGCAATTCCAAACTTTTATTATTTCCAGTTTCCCATCCTTATTTAACAAAAACTCATCTTTTAGATTAGTTTTATTTGTAGAATCTATAATTACATCTTTATCTTCCACATCCAAAATACAAGAAATAATTATTTCTTTATTTTCATCCTTACAATTTACGTTAAAATCATCTATATCTACCTTTACCTGTGTGTCCCTATTTTCTCCGTTGAAAAAAATTTCTAAAGCATCTAATATTGTAGACTTTCCAACGTCATTTCTACCTATTACAACATTTATTTCATCATCAAAGTCTATAATAGTCTCATCATACCCCCTGAAATTTTTAATTGACAATTCATTTAATTTCATTCTCTTCTTCCCCCCTATATAATCACAGTACCAAAACTAAAAAAACAAGGGCAACTGCATCCTCAGCTGCCCTTAACTTTAATGTCACTAATCCATTCTGTTTTCCCACAATATTTTCCCTATACTATACCTATTCTACATATATCTACTATTTCCTTTATTTAATTTCATACAAATTAAGACATTTTCCTACAATTTCCACAAACTCCAATCCCAACAATAGCTCCTGCAGTATCAATCACCACATCCTTCACTTGTGCTACTTCAACTTTCATCATCTTAAGTACATTCATCATAAGTATCCCTAATATCATATAAAAAAAGAAATGGGCTGCTTTTCTTAGGTAATGATTGAATCTGCCTAAGCTTATGTTTTTGTCAGGTGAAATCTTTTCTATGATTTTTATAATTTTTTCTGCTATGCCCTTACTCAATCCATTAGCTTTATGTACTGGTTGGGCTGATAATATGAAAATTAAGACTAGCCATAATATAATAGCTAGCCTTGAATTTATTTTTCTATTATTCATTTTCTACACTTCTCTTTAATTTATTTTTCACTGCCCCTATCATACTATCTACTTCTTCTATTCCCATAAAGCAAATTAAAATAAAATATACCTATACTCCTATAATAATCGTTGCTATTATAAACTTGCCTTAATACAATTTTACCTATCTCTAAAATAATCTTCATCAACACTCACATCAATATCAAACTCATCATAATTTAATTCAGTAATTTCTTCATCATATATTTCACAACCTGTAATTTCATACGCATATTGTGGCGAAACAAATAAATTACTATAATCAATAGAAAATTCTATAATAATTTCAAATTTAATATTAAAAGATATATGCCTTGAATGGGCTACAAATTGATTAATATATTCAGTTAAAAATAATATTTTTTTCTCATTTATATTCACCTATAATTATATACATTCTACATGGCTTTTAAAATCCCTTCTTTTTCAATAAATTAATAAAAAAAGAGCATTTCCTTAGGAACTAAGGCTTTGCTCTTGATTGTTAATAGTATAATTTAGAATTAATATATTTATAAAATATTCGCTAATATTCATTCATAAATGCTCTGGAAATAGATTCACAAAAGTGGTGAGCATGTTTAAGATGCGAAACAATATCATATATAATTTGTTCGAATCGACCATTGAATACCTTTCTGCCATTAGTAATAATTTTTTGATATTCAGCCATTAGATCCATTATTTGTGTGTATTGAGGGCGTGTAAATTATACTCAAATAACATCTTATCAAGTTCAGAGTTATAAAACAAAAGTTCCTGTCTAAACTCAATATAATCTAGCTTTACTTCTAATGACATATCCTTGCTTCAAAATTTATTCGTATTTATTTTTTCTTTTCAATCAACCCAAAAGACATATTCTTAAATAATAATTTTACCTAGAATTTAAATATTTTCAAATTATTCAGTCTTGTCTACCAAGTTTACTTTAATTATTAGCTATGATTGATACTGAAACATCTTAAAAATTATCAGCTTTTAATTAATGAATATATTTCATCAGCTATTTCTTCAATTGTGTTGATTGCAGTATTACGTGCAAGCTTGTCGGCTAATGATGGGCTATAGTTAAGAACCTGTTGTTTAGTGATATTATGCCATATTGGTAAAATTACTTGTTCTCCTGAAACTGCTCTTGTTACGATTCCATCTAATTCGTAGTTTGTCCACCCTTTATTAATAAATGCTGTGGAAAGAACAACTATACCAAACTTGCTATTTGCTAAACCAAAATCTATTTTACGTCTTAAACTATCACCTATTTTTAATTCAAATTCATCATACCATACTTTTAACCCTAGATCACTTAATTGGTGGGCTAAAGGCCTTACAACCTCATCTTTATCCTCTGATGCATGAGAAATAAAAACATCATAATCCCTAGGAGTATCATCATTAATATAGTGACCATTAATATAGTTTCTATCTAGTCTTAGTGATGGAACTGAGGATAATGGGACATTTTTTATTTCAGGTGCCTTACCTGGTAGAACATTAACACTAGACCTTACTATACCTGCATATCCTCCTAAATCTACTGTAACATACCAATGCCCTGACCTAGGAACAGACAGTCTTATTGGTGATTTGGTTGCATGACCTCCATAATAAGAATGCCTTCTACCATTTTTATAACTATTAAAGTTTGAACTATCCATTAATTTTACGTTTGCAGAACTTCCAGATAACTTTATCTCTACTATCTCCCCACCTCTTAAGTTTCCTAAATCATATGATTGAAATTTCATATAACTCCCCCCTGTATTTATAGTGTTTTGCCTAGCATCATTTCATTAATAAGTCTAATACATGAATGCTGCTAAGCCAAGGTTAATATCTTTATAACATAAGTTTTCATACTAAAATTAAAATTTAGGATCTTCCCATCCTGCAGGATTTATTGTTCCTTTATTGCCCTTCTTACCAAATCCCCTAGATCCTCTAATTCCCCTTGTCCCCCTTATTGGATAAACTTTTGATGTTCTTATGCCAACCCTATCTCTACGATAAAATTCACCAATTACTCTGCCTGTCCTTACACAATATATTCTTTCACCATTGATATACCCAACATGGTAACCATCTTGATTATAAACTTGATTGCTAATTACCTTCCCACAAAATCTCCCACTTAGTGTCCAAATAGGATAATTCATATTAAATACCTCCCCATTATATTGGTGAAAATTTCAACTAACACCTAAGTATTTACAGAATCCCTGGGTTAAAACCACTTATCCCTCCCCATGGTGGGTTTATTTTCATATATTCTGAGATTGAAAAATATAATATATCATTTTTACAATAATTGAACAAAACAATATGTTAGATTGCATTAAATACAGTCTTAAAAAAATCTACATTCTCAATTTAATTCTGCTAAATAGATTAGCTAATAATTATAAAAATAGATACCGGCAGAACACTTTGTATTAACCATAAAATCAGCATCGCTTAAGGCTGTCCTTATTAATTCTTTATTATTTGGTATATGAATAGTCGGGACACTTGACATATTATTACGAAAAGCAGGCAAACTATCCCATAGATCTTTTATCTGTTTCTTTATTGTTTTCGATCCGCAATTTATAATATCACTTTTATTTTTATACTCTGGATAAACCACAATTACTGGCAACCCATTTGTGCCAATTCCAAATTCCATCTCCTCTCGCAATGCTCTGCTATTTTTAGTTATTGAACTTAAAAATAAAATAATATTCTTAGAATTATTTAGACTGACATGTAAACGGGGTTTTAATGTCTTTTCCCAATCACTTCCATCTTTTACGTCATAGGTCTTATTGTGTGAATCAATAAATGGGAATGTACTATCTTCTGCTTTCTAAATTTATTGTTCTATTTTCTAGAATCAATTTTTGTGGTAAAATGTTTTCTAATAATCATAACATTCTTCTCTCAGACCAATGTTCACATTGTTTTAATACTATT
>CAZMBD010000010.1:0-30927 GCA_964564325.1 uncultured Clostridiaceae bacterium | reverse complement strand
CTTCTAAATCTATTTCTTCTACTAATAATTCAATGCTTTTAATTAAATTTTCTCTATAACATCTTTTATAAGTTTTAGCTACACCTGGAGCCATTCCATAGTCAAAATTAGGAATACTTTGCCCCCCATGTTGATCGTTTTGGTTTGATTGTATGGCTATACAGGCAAGTGCTGCATAGGATTCTATTTTTTGTGGTTCTCTTAAATATCCATGACCTGTGTTAAATCCTTCTTCAAATAATTTAAGAAGATCTATCTGACAACAAGTTGTAGTAAGTGTTAAAAAATCTAAGTCATGAATATGTATATCTCCATTTTTATGTGCTTTTGAATGAGCAGGGTTTAATACAAATAAATCGTAAAATTGTTTAGCACTTTCAGAACCATATTTAAGCATAGTACCCATGGCTGTATTTCCATCTATATTGGCATTTTCTCTTTTTATATCTACATCTTTTGCATCTTTAAAAGTCAAATCTTCAAAGACTTTCATAAGTCTTGTGTCCATTTCTCTAATTCTACTTCTCTCTGCCCTATATAATATATATTCTTTGGCAGTTTTAGCATGACCATTTTCTATGAGAATTTTTTCTACTATATCTTGTATGTCTTCAACACCTGGAACTGTATTTTCAAATCTTTCATTTAAAATAAAGGTAGTTTCCTCTGCTAATTTTAAAGCTGTATCATAATCTTGACCTCCTGCAGCTTGAGCAGCTTTAAATATGGCATTTGTAATTTTTTCTATATTAAAAGGAACTTCTCTCCCATCCCTTTTTTTAATCTTTGTTATCATTTTTTTTGCCCCCTTATTAATATTTCTTACCATATCTTGTATATATATAATATCAAACCTCTAGATATAGTGTCAATAACTTTAGTTAAAATTTAATTTTTTTGACTTATTCTTATATTTAGTATATATTCATTACTGAAATAAAAATATTAACATCATCTATTATATTGGATTTTGTTATTAAAAACAATTAGGAGGCTGATTTTTTGAAAGCTATTATATTTGATATGGATGGAGTTATTATAGATAGTGAACCTTTACATTTTAAAATAGAAAGAGAACTTTTAGAAGAATTAGGTGGCAAAATTACTGAAGAGGAACATAATACTTTTGTAGGAACTACAGATTATCATATGTGGAGTACCTTTAAAAAACAGTTTAATATTAAACTTTCCGTTGAAGAAATAATTAATATAAAAAGAAAAAGGTTTATTGAAAATATCCATAATATTAATTTAGTAGATAACTTTTGGGATTTTTTAATGAAAGTTTATAATGCAAATTATATTCTAGCCCTAGCTTCATCAAATAATAGGAAGACAGTAGATTTAATAGTAGAGAAATTTAATTTAGATAAATATTTTAAAATTGCTATGAGTGGAGAAGATGTAAAATGTGGAAAGCCTGATCCTGAAATATTTTTAAAAACTGCAGAAAAGCTAGGAGTATCTCCTTCCCATTGTGTAGTAATAGAAGATGCAGAAAATGGAGTAATAGCAGCAAAATCTGCAGGTATGAAATGTATAGGACTGAAAAGTTCTAATTCTGGAGAACAGGACCTGTCTAAAGCTGATTTGGTAATAAATAATTTTAATAAATTGGATTTGGAGATGTTAAAATAGTAGGACAGAGAAAACCGTCCCCACTGTTCCAAAATAAGTCCACTTTTTGAGGCTTGGCCTCAAAAAGTGGACTTATTTACTTAAGTCTATATGACAATATCCACCTGGATTTTTCTTTAAATATTTTTGATGATATTCTTCTGCATTATAAAATACTTTTAATGGTTCTATTTCTGTAACTATTGAGTCTTTATATTTTTCTTGTTGTTCTTCTTTGGTTTTATTTATGATTTCCAAGTCTTTTTCATCTATATAGTATATGCCTGTTCTATATTGACTGCCTATATCAGGACCTTGCCTATTCTGTATTGTTGGATTGATGATTTTCCAAAATCTATTGAGTAATTCTTCTAAAGATAGGATATTTTCATCAAATTTTATATAACAGGCTTCTGCGTATCCCGTAGTATTGGTACAAACTTCTTCATAGGTCGGATTTTCTGTGTTTCCATTGGCATATCCTACTTTTGTATCTAATACCCCGTCTATTCTAGACATATATTCTTCTACACCCCAAAAACATCCTCCTGCTAATACTATTTCTTTCATTTTCTCATCTCCTCTATTTTACTTTTCCAAATTTAGAAAAAGGATAAAGTTGAAATATAACTTTTCCTGATATATCTTCTGTATCTACTAATCCAATTCTATCGCTCCTACTATCTAAGCTATTTCCTCTATTATCCCCCATAACAAATATTTTCCCCTCAGGAATTTCTTCTATAATTATATCGCCAAAAGTTTTTACGCCTCCAATATAATCTTCTTCTAATTTTTTACCATTTAAAAAAACTTCTCCATTGGATATTACGAGACTATCTCCCTCTAAGGCTATTGCTCTTTTAATTAAGCTTTTAGTCTTTCCCATTTTCCATTTATTTAAAGGACTTAGTCCTTGTAAATCTTCCGGATTAACTTCCAAATCAGTTTTTACTATTACTATATCTCCATGTTCAATGTCTTTACTTTTCAATATAATTAAAAAATCATCATGGCTTAAAGTTGGATTCATAGAACTACCATAAACTTGTGTACCACTTATAAAAGAGGTAATTATAAATGCTAAAACAAAAGCTAATGCTATAGATTTAATCCATTCAATGATCTCTTTTTTCATGCTATCATCTCCTTACACATATTATACATTTTTTTTCGATATTGTAAAATACTAAAAAGAGAATTGCCTAAGCAATCCTCTATTTGAACTTAATCAATACAGTAAATTCTATATCTTCTATAATAAGTTTTTCTTCAGAACTATTTCTACCTGAAATACTATTTACTATGAATTTCACATTTAATTTCTCATTTTCATCTACAATAATAGTGTTTTCAGGATTTAATGTATCCCTATTTTTTACCAAATCATCATTTTGTTTTTCTATTATTTCATAAGCATAATTCTTCATATTAGCTTCATAAATTATATTGCCTTTTTCTTTTATTGTAAATTTTAAGTTTTCCCTATTATAATAAGCATTCATATCCTCTATTTTTATATCTCTATTAAATATTCTATAATTATCCAATAAATAATCATATCCCCTTATATCTATAGCATTATTTTTTTCTTGTTCTGTATAATAATAGAAATACTCATTTCGATTTATGTTTTTCTCCTTATATTGAAATCCAAATACTTTATCCATATCTTCAATTTCAAAATCCTTTGGTACATATTTTACATTTTCTAGGGAATGATTTTTATCAAAATAATCTAATATCATGCTTATTTCTTCTTTGTCTTCATTACTTATATCACTCTTAGCTTCTACTTTATTATCCACTAGCATACTGTTTTTTATTAAAATAGATTTTAGTCTATTGTTTTGACTTCTTTTAGATACACTAAAGCTACTTAATGGTCCAAAGGCTGAATTTATAGCTAGTATGGATAGTACTATTGGAATTATTATATTTTTTTGTTTTTTACTAAATATAAAGTAAAGCATAATTCCTAGTACCCAAAGTCCTAATACCAATGCAAAATATCTATTTTCAGTTATTCCATATTCATTGATTCTAATTCCCATGGAAACAAACATCATTATTAGTACAGGAATAATTAGCTTAGGAAACCAAAATTTAAATCTATTAGCCCATTTATCTTCATCTAATATAGGACTTATGAAAAATATTACTGCTACAGATACAGTAGAATACCATAGTACTAAATGAGATACTAAGCCTTGAGGCCAATCTTTAGTTATTAGAATTTTTCCGAAATAAATATATAGTATTATTGTGTATATGCTAATTAATGGAATTACTATATATAATAATAAAACTTTTAAAGATTTAGGATATTTATATTCACTAAAATCTGCATCTATTTCTGGAATCTTTGCCAAAAACATAGATGGTGCAAATATACCTGCTACTATTAAAAATGTATAGTAATAAGATTTTCCTGGAATATTGGCACTAAATAATTGATCTATGGTGAAAAGTATAGCAAATACCCCCATTAATAAAACAAAAGAATATATTACTGTTAAAAAGAAACTAGAAAACACCTTTATTATATAGTATTCATAATCTTCTTTTCTCTTAATCCAAGGTATATAGCCAAATGCCAAATATAAAAATATAGATACTGCTGTATATCTGATGGTACTATTATTATTTAAATCTTTTAATAAAAATTTATAATATAATATTAAAACAATGGTTCCAAATACATAACCCATCACTTTCTGTATTCCCTTTAGATTATCACTTTGTTCATATAAAAGCTTGATGCATAGAGACATTGGAATGCCTAGGGCAATTATCATATTAATTCTTTCAAAAATATTTTTCGCTTCAGATGTTAAACTTGATCCTTTTTCAGATAAAATAATTAACATAATAACTAAAGTAGTAGATACAGCTATGGTTACTGGAAATCTTCTGATACTTTTTTTAATGCTATTGTAGATGTTTTTTAATCTATTGCCTATTTTCATATTAAAAGCCTCCTCTCTGTTTTAATAATACAGAGTAATAATATAAATTGCAATAAAAAAAAGGTGTCAAAATCGTTACAATTTAGACACCTTTTTATTTACCTCTTCAAATTCTATTTTCCATTATTTGATTTATATCCTTATCGCCTCTGCCTGATAAATTAATTATGACAATTTTATCTTTTGGAAGTGTGGATGCTAATTCCATACCATAATAAATAGCATGAGAACTTTCTATGGCAGGTATTATGCCTTCTAATTTAGATAATTTATGAAATGCTTCTAAGGCTTCTTTGTCATTAACTGAAACATATTTCGCCCTTCCTGTATCTTTATAATAACAATGTTCTGGTCCTACTCCTGGATAATCTAATCCTGCCGCTACAGAATGAACATTGACCTTGTTTTCATCTAAAGTATAGCATTTAAATCCATGGATTATATTTACTTCTCCCTTAGAAATAGATGCAGCATGAAAATCTGAATCAATTCCTTTTCCAGCTGGTTCTACCCCTATTAATTTGACATTTTTATCCTCTACAAAGGGGTGAAATAGCCCTATGGCATTGCTACCGCCTCCAACACAGGCTACTACATAATCTG
This sequence comes from uncultured Clostridiaceae bacterium, assembly GCA_964564325.1. Taxonomy (GTDB): domain Bacteria; phylum Bacillota; class Clostridia; order Tissierellales; family Tepidimicrobiaceae; genus JAAZMA01. The sequence continues at coordinate 25,738 of CAZMBD010000010.1, read as the reverse complement.
GTAGTCTTCCTTCTTGTTCTAATATTTGTCTTCTTGCCTCTTTACCTATTATAGATTGAAATTCTCTTACCATTAATGGGTATGGATGAGGTCCTACTGCTGAGCCTAATAGATAAAATGTATCATGGGCATTTAAAACAAATTCTTCTAAAGCCTTATCTACGGCATCCTTTAGTGTGGCATTCCCATCATATACTGGAACTACATCAGCACCTAAAATTTTCATCCTAAATACATTTGCTTCTTGTCTTTTTACATCTACGGCACCCATATATATAGTGCAATCCATATTAAATAGTGCCGCTACAGTCGCTGTGGCAACTCCATGTTGACCTGCACCAGTTTCTGCAATTATTTTTTTCTTATTGGCTCTTTTTGCTAGTAATACCTGACCTAAAGCATTATTTATTTTATGAGCTCCAGTATGATTTAAGTCTTCTCTTTTTAAATATATTTTGGCTCCACCAGCATACTTACTTAGATTTTCTGCATAGTATAATGGACTTTCCCTTCCGACGTAATTTTTGTAGTAATAGGCTAATTCATTTTGAAAGTCTTCATCTTCAATATAATTATAAAAATTGTTTTCTAAATCTTTTAACACCTCCTTTAAAGAGTCAGGCACATATGCTCCACCAAATTCTCCAAAATAACCATCAAATTTTTTCATAGCATTTTCCTCCTTATTTTAAATATAAAAAAACCCTCTCCTAAAATATATTAGGGTGAGGGTTTAATTCACGGTACCACCTAAATTATGCAAAAATGCATCACTCTTATGGGATACTAACATATCCTGTCCATAGATAACGGTTGGCTTCCGACAAATAGTACTCTCCATTGGATTTCCCATAGCTTCTTTAGGGCCCATTCATTAAAAACTATATTATTGAGATCTCACTATTCTCAATTCTCTGTAAATAATTATTTTTAACTACTATTCCCTAGCATAGAATTTTTTAATTTAAACTGTTAAAGTATATTATATATTAGAATTAATTTATTTGCAATAAGAATTTGAAATATTTTTAAACTTCTGTTCTAACCACTCTTCTTTGCCATTTATTGCTTTTGTAAACTGCATAACCATATATACATATTAAAAGATTACTAAAACTCATGGAAAACCATATGGCTGTAGGTCCCCAGTTTGTAAAATGTTTAAATACTAAAATCATAGGAAGTCTAATAAACCAAAGCCTACCAACAGCCATAGCCATAGAATATTTAGTATGTCCAGAACCTTGGAAAAGTCCTTGAAATATGCTAAACATACCCATTAGAGGCATTGATAATGAAATATATCTAAGATATGAAATTCCCTGTTCTACTACTTCCATATCATCCTTATTACGAATAAAGAAGTCTATTATACCTTCGTCTTGCCAAAGTAAAAAAGCTGTGCCTAAAACCCCAATAATTAGTACAATTTTTGTGGCTTTTTTAAAGGCTTCCATAACTCTATCAAATTGATTGGCACCAATATTTTGTCCTACTATGGAAGTTAGAGCTGCACCTATTCCCATAGGTGGTTGCATGATTAATGAGGTAATCCTATTTACCATGGCAAATGCTGCTAAAGTGGACGTGCCATAGGAAGCAATAAAGCTATTTAAAACTGCAAATCCTAAAGCTGAACCAGATTGACCTATAGTGGCTGGAAGACCTATATCTACTACTTTTTTAAGTATTTGTTTATTAAATTTAAAATCCTTAAAATCCAACTTTATCATAGGAGAATGGGTTTTAAGTATGAAAATTCCTACTACAACTAATACAGCTTGAGATAGAACTGTAGCAATAGCCGCTCCTGCTACTCCCATATCTAGTGTAAATATAAATATAGGATCAAGTATTACGTTTATGATGGCAGATATGGCGCTTAATACAGTTGGAGCTAATGTATTTCCTTGAGCATTCATAATAGAGTTAAAATTAAAAAATAGAAACACAAATGGAAAACCTAAAAAACTAATTTTTAAATATATATTACTATATTTAGCCAAATCTCCTGTGCCACCCATCCAACTTACTATATATGGACTTAAAAAATATCCAATGGTTGCAAAAACCAAAGAAAAAATCATGGATATCATCATTAACTGCGTTGCATATTTATTTGCCTCCTCATACTCTGATGCCCCTACTAACTGAGCTAATATGGAAGTTCCTGCAACAGAAATACCAATTCCTAAAGATATAAATAAAAATAATATTGGCCATACAAATGAGGTAGCTGCAAATTGTACAGAGCCAAGTTTACTAACCCACATAGCATCTGCAAGATTATATAATGTTTGTATAAAATTGTTTACCATGATAGGTATGGATAGTGTAATAATTACCTTATACATATCTCCATTTAATATTAATTCCTTTTTGTCTGTTTTTCCCACTAACATCCCACCTTTAACTATTTATAAATTGTATTATGTATTATATCACTATTGAGATAAATAATAAAGTCCTTAGATACTCGAAATATAAAATAAGACAGGGGACGGTTCCACTGTCTTATTCTGAATGTTAGCGAAGAATCTCTAAATATTTTTTAATTAATCTTCATCATCATCTGCTATTTCTTTTATAGAAGTTATAAGTCCAGCCATATTTTGAATTTCTGAAGGTATGATAATCTTTGTGGATTTACCATCTGCTACTTTAGCAAAAGTCTCTAAGCTTTTTAAGGATATTACTTTATCATCTACTCCTGCATTTTTAAGCATCCTAAGTCCTTCTGCTGTTGCTTCTTGTACTTTTAGTATAGCTTGAGCATTTCCTTCTGCTTCCCTTATAGCTGCTTCTTTTTTAGCCTCTGCATTTAGTATTGCAGATTCTTTATTTCCTTCTGCTATAAGTATTGCTGAGGTTTTTTCTCCTTCTGCTATGAGTATCTTTTCTCTTCTTTCTCTTTCTGCTTTCATTTGTTTTTCCATGGCATCTTGAATTTCTTTTGGTGGAATAATATTTTTAAGTTCCACTCTACTGATTCTAATACCCCATGGATCTGTTGCTTCGTCCAATACAGATCTTAATTCAGTATTGATTACATCTCTTGAGGTTAAAGTTTCATCTAATTCCAAATCCCCTATTATATTTCTTAGAGTTGTGGCTGTTAAATTTTCTATAGCCATTAGTGGATTATTGACTCCATAGGTATACAATTTAGGATCAGTAATACTAAAATATACCACCGTATCAATTTGCATAGTCACATTATCCTTTGTAATCACTGGTTGTGGTGGAAAATCTACCACTTGTTCCTTTAAACTAACTTTACACGATATTCTTTCTATAAAAGGTACCTTAACATGTAATCCTACATCCCATGTAGTTTTATAAGCACCTAATCTTTCTATTACAAAAGCTGTTGCCTGTGGTACTACTCTAATATTTGATATTATTCCTATCAATACAATTATTAATACAATTATGAAACCCCACATTATACAGTCCCCCTCTCTTTTTCTACAACTACTAATTTTACACCTTCAATATCCATAACTTCCACTAATGCACCCTCTTTAAGGGTTACACCATCTTGAGATTTCCCAGCCCAAGTTTGTCCATTTATCTTTACTTGACCTGGAGATAGAGAAGTTATTTCTTTTACTACTTCACCAGTTTTTCCTATTAATCTATCTGCATTGGTTTTAACTTTAGTAGATTTAATAGATTTCATTAAAAGTGGTCTAAATATTAGAAAAGTTAATACAGAAGTAAGAATAAATCCAATTATTTGTCCTGTCAATAAAACTCCAAAATAATCTAAAAGAATTGCTACCAATGCACCAGCAGAAAACCATATGCTTACCAAGGACAAAGTAGATATTTCAATAATAAGAGTTACTATAAATATTATTAACCAGTGAATAATAAACACCCCCTTTATAATAATTATATAATGTATATTTAATATATACCCAATTTTTTATGATGCCTCCCTAAGATTTAGAATAATAATTATCGCAGTTTTATTCCATCTTCGATAAATTCTATCTTTTCCATTTTTAGAAGTCTTCCCACTGCTCTTTTAAATGCAGATTTACTCATATTTAATTCTTTTCTAATAATCTTTGGGGAGCTATAGTCATTTAACATTAAAACTCCACCTTTTTCTTCAAGCTTATTTAAAATATATTCTGCATCATCATCTATTTCTATATAGAATTTATCTCTTAAACTGAGATCTAATTTTCCATCTTCCTTTACATTGGTCACCCTTAAATCTACCACTTCTCCCGGTACATAGACACCTATTAATTCTTTTTTAGGGATTAATCCCTCGTATTTATTGTCTACTGCTACAAAAGCTCCAAATTCATCATTTATACTATAAATAGTTCCCTTTACCCAATCTCCTTCCTTATATGGAGAATCAGATTCTAAGAAATCTTTGATTTTCATAGTGCCACATAATCTATCAGATTTATCTATATATAATCCAATTAAGTATTCTCTTCCCTTTTCTAATTTCATAGATTGTTCTTTGAAAGGTAAAAATAAATCTTTTTCCAAACCCCAATCTAAAAAAGCACCTATTTTTGTAATATCCACTACTTTTAAAAGTCCTACTTCTCCTAATACTACTTTTGGTCTTCTGATTGTAGCAATTAATCTCTCTTTAAAATCTCTATAAATAAATACCTCTAAAATATCCCCTACCTCTGTACCTTCTGGAACCTCCTTTTTAGGTAATAATACATCCTTATCACTTTCTTTGCTATCCTCTACATTTAAAAATGCTCCTACGGATGTATCTCTCTTTACTTCTAATTTTTGCATTCTACCAAGTTCTATCATTTTTGCACCTCTTCAATTTATTATTCTTATTTAATTCTATCACATATATATAGTATTCCAAAGATAAAAAACAAATAGCCCAAAATTTGGGCTATTTGTTTTAATCTATAATGTCAATTATTGCTGAATCCATTGAAGGTAAACCTGCTTTGCACAATTCGCCTATATTCCTAATAGTTTCTTCTATGGTTTTTCCTACTACTCCAATATTTTGTTCTGGCATTATATTTTCATTTGCTAAATAGGCGGAAATTACTGCTTCTTCCGCAGATGTGGATAATTTTAATGCACAAGTTTCCTTAGCTCCATCGCAAACCATACCAGAAAGATTTGCCAACATATTGTTACAAGCTCCACTAATCTGTTTTAAATTGCCCCCAAGCATCCATGAAATACCTGCACTAGCACCAACTCCTGCCGCTATACCACATCCACACATATATGATAGTTTGCCAGTAAAAAGCTTTACATATTTATTTATAATATGGGCAAAAAATATTGCTCTGATTAATTTTTCTTTTTCTATATTATTTTCTTCAGCAATTACCATTATAGGTAAAACTACTCCTAAGCCTTGATTTCCACTGCCTGCGCTGGTCATTATTGGGCAAGTTTCTCCACCCATTCTAGTATCTGCAGCTGCAGCTGTTAAAATTCTAGCTTTAGTAGCTCCGTTTAAATTTAATTTGCCTTCTTCTGATAATTTCTTTAATGCAAAACCTATTCCCATGCCCTTTCTTTCTGCTGTACCCAAATCTGCAGCTTTTTTATTCATTTTAATTCCATCTTCTATAAAGGCTAATTCCTCTATTGGCACTGTTTCTATAATATCTTTAATTTCTTCAAAAGATATTTCCTTTAAAAATACATCCTGTGTTTTTTCTTTTTCAAATGCATTATTATAAACTAATTCTCCATTTACTTCCACAGTATCTATATGATTGTGGCTATCCTTTAATATTACCCTAACATTTTTATCTTCACTTTTGGCTAATACTTCTACATATACATCTGGAGAATCTTTGATATAGTCTACATTTATTTTATCTTCATCTATAATATTGTGAACCTTGTGGATAGAATCTTTATCTACATCCTTTAATACCATTAATCCTTCTTCTGGATTTCCACATACAGCTCCTAACCCTCCTGCTAAGTCTAGTCCTCTTTCACCTGTATTTGGAATTATAACTGATTTGCCATTCTTAAATATATTTTTACTTACCTTTATGTCTAAACTTTCCATTTCCTCATCTAAATATTTATTAGCAACAGACACTGCATAAGCCACAGCAACAGGTTCTGTGCATCCTAATGCTGGTATAGTTTCTTTCTTTACTATTTCCAATAATTTATTCATATTATCTGTTTTTAACATAATTTTGCACCCTTCTTTCAAGAATTTATCTACAACTATAAAATGCAATATTTATGCCAAAACTAATAAAAAGCTAAAGGGCTTATTTTAGCCATTTAGCTTTTTTATTTTCCAGATTTAAAATTGTTTTTTCGCATTTTTGCGAATTGCTCAAATAGGTATTAGGAAATCTTATCTATAAGATAGATTCTATAGATATTTTATATTTTCGCAATAACGCAAAATTTATTTGCAAAGATGCGAATTTTTTTATTACAAATCGTATTTACCTAGTTTTCTGTATAATGTAGATAAATCTATGCCTAGATCCTCTGCAATTTTTTGCTTATCTTTTGTAGTACTTCCATATTTATTTAAATATTCCTTTAAGATTTGTTTTTCATAGTCATCTAGCATTTCATTTAAATTTTTATATTTATTTAAATTTCTTTCATTGTTGGAAATGTGTTCCTTTATATTGTAGGGTAAATCAGTATATTTAATTATATCCCCTTCTACTGTATTTACCAAATACTCTATGATATTTTCTAATTCTCTAATATTTCCTGGCCAATTATAGTCATTTAAAACCTTTTTTATTTCTATTGAAATTTCTTTTTTGCATATACATAATTTATCACAATACCTTTCCATTAGATGATTAGTTAATATCTCTATATCTCCTTCTCTTTCTCTTAATGCTGGGATATGGATAGGTATTACATTTATTCTATAGTATAGATCTTCTCTAAATTTATTTTCCATTATCATCTGTTCTAAGTTTTTATTGGTGGCAGTTATTAGTCTAAAATTTACTGAAATAACTTCTTGACCACCTACTCTCATGAATTTTTGCTCTTGTAGCACTCGTAGTATTTTGGACTGTAGTCTAAGAGGCATATCTCCTATTTCATCTAAAAACAAAGTCCCACCATTAGCTAATTCAAATTTACCTATATGACCTTCTTTTTTGGCTCCTGTAAATGCTCCTTCATCATATCCAAATAATTCACTTTCCAATAATGTGTCAGGAATAGAAGCACAGTTAATTGCAATAAATGGTGCATCTTTTCTATCACTACTATTGTGAATTGCCCTAGCAAATAAATCCTTTCCAGTTCCACTTTCTCCTCTAAGGAGTACAGCTGAATCAGTTTTTGCTACGCTTTTAGCTAATTTTTTAGCTTCTCTTATTTTTTGGCTATCACCTAAAATATCTTCAAAATTTATTCTATTTTTCCCTTCTATTAGCATATATGCACTTTTTACTACATTTGTAGTTTCATTTAATTTTATTATATTGCTTACTTTTTCATCTTCCATAATGACAGGAATATTTTTTATCATAAAAGATTTCTTTTTTCTATTTACTTCTACTTTTTTTTCTGTATAAAAATCTTGTTTTTTATCTAATTCTATATTGGGTATAATTTCATATATACTTTTCCCTATTAGATCTTCTTTGTTTTTTACAAAAGATTTTTCCACTTCAGAATTTATAACTTTTATTTTTCCACAATTATCAGTTAGAATAATTCCATTATCTATTTCATTTATAATCATATTGGTCATTTTGTCTTGTATAGTCAATTTAGTTATAGTTTCAGTATAATTTAAATTCCCAGCCAATAAATTCCCAAGTCTATTTAAAAATACAAGTAAAGACTCATATTCTCTATGAATTTTTTGTTTTTGTTCTAAATCAAATGCCAGCACTCCTATAACTCCTAATAATTCTCCCCTATCAATTATAGGATAGCCTAAAGAAGCCAATTCCCTACAACTACCTCTTATCTTGCAATCCACACATTTTGGGCTAAAATTTGGACTATCTATAAATTCTGGCTTTCCTCTTCTAGCTATCATTTCAAAAGAACAGTTTTCAGGAAGTCTTTCCCCTATTTGTTCTCTATACTTACCTGTAGCTGCCACCCTATACATATTTTTATCGATTATAGTAACATCTACATCCAATACTGCAGCTATAGCCTCTGCCACTTCTTGAGTAGATTTTTTTATTCTAGATAATTCCATACTATCATCCCTTAAAATTTTTCATTCTAATATAATAATACTACAACTCAAGCAAATTTTCATTAAAATAAAAATAACTTACAATTTGGGGGACTGTCCCTCTTTTTGTAAGTTATTTGTGAAAGTTTTATCAATGATTATGCTTTTTTATGTTTATATGAATATATTGCAAATCCAATGGTACTAAAGGAGCATAGTGGTACAACTAGCCAAGTTGGTAATATTCCTATACCTATAACTAAAACTGCTGAAATTAACATTCCAAAAACTCCGTACTTTGGATATTTTACAGCGAATAAAGAGAATAGTGCGCCAAAGATTGCTGGCAATACGTAATCGAAGGCTTTTATTATTACAGGTGGAAAATATGAAATTAATGCATTTCCTGCTAAAGCAGCAATTGTTACTACTATTAAATTTGTTATTATGGATCCTGCTATACCTAATGTAGCTACTAATTCACCTTCATTTGTTCCTGGTTCTGCCCCGATAACTTCTTGGGCAACTACGGCACAAGGTACCCTTACATTGGCAATATTACCAGATAGGAAGGACATATATGTTCCTGACATTCCTAAGATTGGAAAATAAGAAATTGGAGTGGCAAAATATTCAACTCCATATATAGATGCAATCATAAACCAAGCAGTAAATATGGTCTTAGCTGGTGGAATCGCTCCATATCTAATCCAAAGATATATGGCAGGTAGTAAACATAATGGAACTGCGCCTAATAATGTCAATTTACCTGTTTTTATTATTTTCTTCGTAAAAATTTCTTCATATGAATTCAAATTATCGTTTTCCATGCTTTTCCCTCCTTAAACTAAAACTGCTACAAACATACCAATTATCATTGATATTCCTAAATTATATTCTTTAAGTTTAGGAGCTTTTTCTGATACTTTATCAAGTATAATCATTACAATTGCAGATACTAAAGCTGCTACAAATCTGTCTATTCCTGCTTTTGAATTACTCATTACTAAGTAAGATGCAGTTCCTAATATGGCCGCACCACAAATTTGACCCATTAGGGCTGTGTCTCCACCTGCTACTTTGTCTTGTAATTTATCTAATTTATGAGTAAATAATCCACAGAATAAAAGCCAGCCGCAACCATTTAATGTCATAGTCCATACAGATGAGGCAAAGGCTGTTACATCATATTCAGGAGAACCAAATTCAACACCCATGGCCTTAGCACCAATAGTTGAGGCTGTTAATTCTGTTGGTGCTGCACCTATAAAGGATAACCTTAACCATGTGATTGGTCCACCAATAACTGCCATCATACCAAGCATAACAACAAATACTGAAAGTGATGGTCCTATGGCAGATACTGCTCCGACTTTAAATGCTTTTTTACACTGTTCTTTTGTTAAGCTTGTTGTTTTTGAAGCTTGAATTGCTCTTTTGGAAAACAAATAGGCTTGAACCCCAACCATCACAACTGCAGGTATTGCCATTATCCATAGCATTGGATCATTTGCAATTTCTAGATAATCTTTCATATTATTTTCCCCTTTCTAACTTTACAGTTAGTGAAATTTAGATTTAGGGGACACCCTTTTATTTTTTGGTGTCCCCATAAAATCTTAAGCTAGATATATACGTATTCTAAATTATCTATTGTATACGCTGCTATCTATACCTTCTAGATATTTTACTACATTTTCTAATGGTTCAACGTCTGCAAATTTAGCATCCATATCGAATAAGTTCCAAGCTATAACTCCAGGTACTCTGTCACCTACTGTTCCTTCAGGAACTATAGTTTTAAATCCATGTCCTGTTGAATCCATTACTGTATGTCTAACACATGCACAGGAAGTAGCTCCCATTACTATTACAGTGTCAACTCCTAATTTATATAGAGTTTGAGCTAAATGTGTACCAAAGAAATTACTTGCATACTTTTTGTGGATAACTGGTTCTTCTGGTCTTGGTTTTAATTTAGGATCTATTTCCATCCATTCGGAATTAATATCTAGTGTATGCATTGGAATTTTTTCATCCCATCTTGGTAAATCCCATTGTTCTTTTCCTACATATCCAGTAGTTGTATGGAAAATAGGTACTCCTGATTTTCTTGCAGCTTCTAATACTTTTAGTGCATTTGCACAAACTTCTTCATTGTTATTACAAGTAAATGGGTGACCATCTGACATCCAAGCTTTAGCCATATCTACAGTTGTTATTGCAGGAGCTTTACCATAGCCCATTCTAGTTTGGAATCCTCTTTCTTTGTAAATTTTTCTTGCTTCTTCAAAAGCTCTTTCTAATAATTCTGTATCAAATTGATATTCTCCACCATTGTCTTTGAAATTTTCGTTTTTCATTTTAAAATCCTCCCTCTTAAATTTATTATTTCGTTTCTTGCCCTTATATATTAGCAAGTACCGTGCCAAGTCTTAAAAAGGGGAGAATTTAGCCATTCTTATGTTTTTATAGTTAATAAAGAACGTTGCAATTTTGCAATGGTTTTTTAACCTAATAGTTGAAAACCTGTATTTTACTCATATTGCAAGTTTGCTAGTTTTTTAACAACTATTGCAATTTTGCAACGGTAAAGAAAATTATAATAAATCAGTATCTATATTGTGTTTTTTTATTTTTCTAAATAATGTAGATGGATGAATATCTAAAGTTTCTGCTGTTTCTTTTATAGAATTATGCTTTCTTAATGCTACTGTTATTATATTTTTTTCATACATATCTAACATATAATTTAATCTTGGGATACAATTATCTTCTTCACAAATATATTCTTCCATAACATGTTCTGTTAAAACCCAGGAAGGCATTTGCTCTATGCCAATTTCATTGCTAGGATTTACAATAAACAAATATTCAATTAAATTTTCCAATTCCCTTACATTACCTGGCCAAGAATAATTTAAAAGTACTTTCTCTGATTCTGGGGTTAAAATTATATTTCTCTTATATTTTCTATTTAATTTTTCTAAAAAATAATCTGCCATTTCTAATATATCTTCTTTTCTTTCCCTTAATGAAGGAATTTTTATAGGTAGTACATTTAGTCTAAAGAAAAGATCTTCTCTAAAGTTTCCTTCCTTTACTTCTTCTGCTAAATTTACATTAGTGGCTGCCAATACTCTTACATCAATCTTTATGGTTTCTTCTGAACCTACAGGATGTATTTCCATCTCTTGTAGTACTCTTAATAATTTAGGCTGAACAGACAAGTCTAATTCTCCAATTTCATCCAATAAAATAGTTCCACCATCAGCCAATTCAAATAAACCAATCTTTCCTTGAGATGAAGCTCCAGTAAAAGAACCTGGAGCATATCCAAATAATTCAGATTCAAATAATTCTCCTGGTATTGCAGAGCAATTTACTTTAATAAAAGGAGCGTCCCTTCTAGGACTATGTTGATGAATAAACTTTGCCAATACTTCTTTCCCAGTTCCTGATTCTCCTGTAATCAATACTGTACTATCAAATTCTGCTACTTTAGATGCAAAATTTAAAGTATCCTCCATAGCTTGAGATTTATAAACTAAACCTCCTAATTTTAATTGTTCTTGTCGCAATTGCTTTAATTCATCAGAATATTTTCTTTTTAACATTTTAGCGTCTTCTAACTCTTTTCTTAAATTTACTAGTTCTGAAATATTTCTAGTATTACATACTACTCCTACAAGTTCCCCATCTTTATTGAATATTGGACTTGCAGTAGTTAAAGCAGATTTCCCAGTAAAATATTGATGCATAATTGATACTGGTTCACGTTTTTCTAATACTGATAAAGATACGGCTACATTGAAAAATTTTAAATCTAATAGAGTCTTTAGATTTTTCCCTACTATATCTTCTTTTTTTAAACCAGTGGTATTTTCATAAGCAGGGTTTACATATACAATATTTCCCTTTTCATCAGAAACCAAAACTCCATCCGAAGAGGCTTCAAGTGCACCAATAAGCAGTTCCCTATTTCTAGCATTTTCTAATTCGTCAGTTCTCGATGAGGTGGACATTTTTATTTCTCCTCCATTAATTATTCTTCCATTAGTATTGTCTATCATATTATTCTAACAATAAATTATATTTATATTATAACAAAAAATGTACATCTCTGTAAAACATTATGTATATTATATGTACTTCAATAAAATAACTTACAATTTGGGGGACTGTCCCCCAAATTGTAAGTTATTTTGCAATGTAACTAATTTGTAAATAGCTTTTCTAAAATTTCTCCTATATAATGAATTTAAGGGGGGAGAATAATGAGAAAATTTAAAAAATATTTTCTGTTGTCTATAGTTTTAGTATTGGTGCTTAGTTTAACTGTAGGCTGTGGTTCAAAGGACGCTAAACCTGAAGGAATAGCTACTGAAGAGGATATGGATTTTGGTTCTGATGACAAAATGGCTTTGGATGAGGATGTGGATAGTCCATTGGAGCCTGAAAAAGTTATTACTACTATATACATGGATTTTGAAACTACGGATTTTGAGAAATCTAGTCAAAGCTTATATGATACTATTAAAAAACATAAAGCATATGTGGAAAATTCCAATATTGATTATAGCAGATATGGAAATAATAAAAGATATAAAAATGCTTATTATGTAATTAGGGTACCAAGAAATAATGTATTGGATTTTAAATCAGGTCTTACTGGTATTGGAAATATACTTAATGAAAGCACTAATAAAGAAGATGTAACTAGACAATACAGAGATACAGAATCCCGATTAAAAGTTATTGAAACTAAAGAAGAAAGAATACTATCCCTTTTAGCTAAGGCCGAAAAAATTGAGGACATAATTAAATTGGAAAACGAACTTAGTGAAATAATTTATGAAAAAGAACAGCTAAAAACTAATCTAATAAATATGGATGATAAAGTAGATTTTAGCACTTTTGAAATTAATATTCGAGAAGTAGAAAAATTATCTAGCCAAGAAACTGTAGATACTAAATTTGGAACTAGAGTGAAAAATGCTTTTAGTGATTCATTGTATATGTTTAAAATTGGTATAGAAAAACTAATAATATTTATTATCTATATACTTCCATTTGCTGTTGTCATTGGCATAATAGCTTATTTTGTATTGAAATTCAATAAAAAAAGACCTCCTAAAAAAGATTAATATATTTGAGTTTATTATGGTAATCTGATAAAATATAGGTTATAAATAAAAAGGTTGACAAAAAAGCCGTCTTTTTGTCAACCTTTGGGAATTGGAGGGATTTTTATGGAATTTAATTTAGGTCAAGGTGGCGAAGTTAAAGTTATCCACGTTTTTAAAAATGCGGAAAAAGTAGAAAATGCTAAGGAATTATATGACTATTTAAAAGAAAAGGAATTGTTTAAGGGAAATCCTGGAGAAATATATTCTAATATTTCCTATACAGGAGATAAGATTATATTAGTAGGATTAGGTGAAGAAAGTAAAGTAAATCTTCAAGCCTTAAGAACTGCTTATGCTAAAGTAGGTAAGGAGTTGATGAAATCTAAGATTAAATCTGTAGATATTGTAGTTCCTAAATTTGAAAATCTTGATTATGATAAAACTATAGGAGCTATAGTTGAAGGATTGCTACAATCAGAATATAGTTATGAAAAATATTTGAGCGAAAAGAAAACCAAACCATGTTTAGAAAATGTATATTTAAATATATTAGATGGACAAGAAAATTTAGCTAAAGAAGTAATAGAAGAAATAGAAAATTTAATAGAAGGAATTTTCTTGACTCGTGATTTAGTAAATGAGCCTGCTATGTATATGACTCCAGAGGCTCTAGCTGATACAGCTAAAGATGAATTAGAAGAATTAGGTGTTAATGTAGAAGTTTATAATAAAAAAGAAATTGAAGAATTAGGTATGTGGGCGTTTTTAGCTGTGGCAGAAGGTTCAGTAAATGAACCTAAATTAATAATTATGGATTATAATGGAGATCCAGATTCAGATGAAAAATTAGCTTTAGTAGGAAAAGGTTTAATGTATGACTCCGGTGGATATTCACTTAAATCTTCTAGTAGCATGGTATATATGCAAGGTGATATGGCTGGTGCTGCTTCAGTTATAGGTGCTATAAAGGCTCTTGCTAAAACAAAAGTTAAAAAAAATGTAGTAGGAGTTGTAGCTGCCTGTGAAAACTTAGTTTCTGGTGGTGCTTATAAACCAGGAGATATAGTAGAATCTATGTCTGGAAAGACTATTGAAGTATTAAACACAGATGCAGAAGGTAGAGTGACTTTAGCAGATGCTCTATGGTATGCTGCTACAGAAGTTAAAGCTGATAAAATAGTGGATATTGCCACATTAACTGGTGCCTGTGTAGTAGCCCTTGGAAATGTAAATACTGGTGCTATTACTAATGATGAAAAATTAATGGCTAATGTAAAAAAAGCAAGTGAATTAGCAGGAGAACCTGTTTGGGAATTGCCACATAATGAAGAATATAGAGAAGCAATAAAGGGTAAATTTGCAGACTTAACTAATACAGCTAAAAATAGAGGTGCTGGTACTATAACAGCTGGACTATTTTTAGAGGAATTTGTAAACGATATTCCTTGGGTACATTTGGATATTGCAGGAACTTCTTCTTCAGAAAGTGAAATGGCTTATTTACCAAAAGGTGCTACAGGAATACCCGTTAAAACATTATATTATTTAGCTAAGAATTTTTAAAATGAGTGACCTATGGTCACTCATTTTTATTCTCCTAATACTGCCTCTTCTATTGTTTTGCCATATTGTTCCTTGAAGTAATTTTCTAAGCTTTCTACTTCTTCTTTTATTTTTTCTGCAGAGCTATCCCATCTACCAGCTTCCTTTGCACTATCAGTACTGTCTTTATGATCTCCATCCTCTATTTTAAATAGTTCCTTACCTTCTAAATCATAATAATAGTAAAATGCAGTTCCCATGGCTGAAACATAATTATATTTTTCTACTACATTTTCATTGAAATCAAATTTATAATAATTTACAGTTTCATTGCCATCTTTATCAGTTATTAAAAATTCAGCAAAACCATCTTCGCCTTTCTTAATACTAATTTTTAAACCAGAATCTTCAAATGGACTACTTTCTGTATCTATACATACCATCATTCCATCTACTTCTTCAAATTCACTACTTTCTTTAGTATTTTCAACATCTTTAACTTCACCTTTTCCACAACCTACAAGCATTCCAATAGTTAAAATCATTATCATAAACAATAATCTAATTTTTCTTTTCATTTTATCTCCTCCATATTATATTTATAGTACTTCCTCTATTTCTCCTTCTACTTGTAGATATACTTTTTTAAGCATATCTAATTGTTCTTCTGTAGCATCCCAATAGCCTCTATTATAATACTCCATCATACGTTCTAGTATATCTACATAGGCATAGGGATTGTTTTCAATAAGTTTTTTCCTTAATTCTTCATCTTCTACATATTTGGAGTACATATCATCATAAATCCATTCTTCTACACTATTGGTAGTAGCAGCTAGTCCCATAATATTTTCAAACCTTTTAGCCATTTCCTGTACTCCATGGTATTTGTGTTCTAATAAACCATTTATCCATTTTGGATTTAATAATCTAGTTCTAACTCCTCTTCCTATGGATTTTTCTACAGATTCACTAATAATTCTATCTCCTGTAGTATCTGATATATACATTTTTGGCTTTTTACCACTGGCCATTTCTACAGATTTAGAAAGTCCACCAAAAAATTCATAATAATGGTCTAAATCTGTGATTTCATATTCATGATTACTTCTTGTTTGAGATACTATTTCTACAGTCTTTAAATTTTCTTCATATAGTCCATCTATTTTCTGCCCACGCTTTTTCATACTATATACATGTTGTAAACTATCTGTAAAGGCTATACCTATCTCTTCTTCTTTCTCCCAATTTTTAGACTCTACTATATCAGTAATACCAGTGCCATATTCCCCTTCTCTAGGCCCAAAAATTCTAGAGATGGCTAATTCTTTAGCATCTGATTCACTATAGCCTTCAGCTATTAATTTTTTATATATTTTTTTGGAATTGGCTTTAAAGTAATTTTGTTCATCAGTTTCATCTAGTTCATAAAGTTTTACAAACAATTCGTTTAAACCATCTAAAAGATTTGGATACATATCTCTAAAGAAGCCACATATATTTATTGTTACATCTATTCTTGGGCGACCTAGTTCTTCTATTGGTATAATTTCATATTTTGGCTCCCATTGACTTCCTAGTCCAACAACTCTCACACCTAAATAAGAAAGTATCTGAGAAAAAGTTTCTCCTTGAGTTCTAGAAGTTTCCAATCCCCAAAGTATTACTGCTGTAGAATTAGGATAGATACCTTCCTCTTCTTTATAAGCCTTAATAGTATTTGAGGCAATTTTCTTTCCTCTTTTGAAGGCTACTTCAGTAGGAACAAGTCTTGGATCAAATTGATATAAATTATAGCCTGTAGGTAAAATATTTGGATGTCTATATATATCTCCTGCAAGTTTTGCTGTATTGTACTTTCCGCCTAATACTTTAATTAAACCTTCTATTTCATGATTTACTTGGGCATTTTTAGATATTTCCATACCATATTCTAGAGTTTTAATCAATTCTTCCTTATTATTATTGGAAATACATTTATCTTTTAATTGGCGATTTTCCATATAATAGTCAAAAATTTCATCTGCCTTTTGATCTAATTCTTGGACTGTTTTATAATCTCCTTTGTCCAATAATTCATCTATACTTTCATTTATATCTCTAGCTAGTAATTCTCTAATTGCTATAATTTCATTTCTACTATATCTAAGCAAACCTTTGGCATATTCTTTTCCTTCATTTAGATTATATCCTGTACCAAAAACATGAAGACCCTTTGGAACAAGACTTCTTTTCATTCTATATAGTTCTTCTTCCATTTCATGTAAATCACTCGGTAAGTTTAATTCTTCTGCTTTCTCCATGATATTTCCTAATATATCTTTACTACTTGCAGGTGATATAGCCAAAGACTGATGATAATTATCTATCATGGACATTAATTTGGAATACTCACCATACAAATCCCCCTGTATAAATACAGTTGGTTGATATCCTACTAAATTAGCATGAGATCTCCTTTTAGCAATAGTCGCTTCAGAAGGATTTCCAGCATAATATAGGTATATATGGGGTATGTCATATAAAAGCTTATCTGGATAACATTCTCCACTCATACCACATTCTTTGCCTTTTAAGAATTCTAATGTACCATGAGTTCCTACATGAATAATTGCATCCGCTTGAAATTCATCTTTAAGCCATTTATAAAATGCCATATATTGATGATGTGGAGGCATTTTTTTATCATGATAGGATTCATTTGAATTTAAGTCCCTGCCACGAGAAGGTTGAAGACCTATAAATACATTTCCTTCTATAGTACCAGGAATTAAAAATTTATTGTTCCTAGTCATAATATTTCCAGGGGAATTTCCCCATTTTTTTATTATATCTTCATAATCTCTGTTTCTTTTTAATTCTTCTGTATATTTATCATCAGGATAAAGTATCATTTTTTCTAAATCAGCATCATATTTTCCAGAGTTTACTGCCCCACCTGCAGTGAATACATTCATTAATTCTTCTTGTGTAAGAGGATTTACATTATATCCTTCATCGTTTAAAACTTTTAATATATTTTCTATGGAAGTAAAGGTATCTAAAAATGCACCACCAAATAAATTAGATTCGCCAGGTGGATAATTATAACCTATAATGGCTATTTTTTTGTCTTTATTTTCTTTATTTCTTAAATTAATATGAGCTTTAGCCCTAGCTTTTAGTTTGTCTAATCTTTCATCTATTGCTTTTATTTCCTCAATAGCAATATCAAATTCTTCATCGCGTTTTACAGGTTTCATTGCACCTATGGGATAAGTTTCAATACATCCATCTAATTCTGGTAACATTACTGATATAAGAGTTTCTGATGGAGTGCAACCTTGTATAGAGTCTTCCCATTCCTTAGCACTTCTTCTAGACATAAAAAATGGATGAATATATGGAACATCAATATCTTTTAATAATTGTATGCCAGAATTAAAATCTCCACCCATAGGCCCAGCACCTAGTCTAAAAGACATAAGATTAATAATTAAATCTACAGGTTTAGGTGCACTTTCTAATAATAAATTTCTAAATTCCTTTTCATATTCATAAAAGTCACATGAAACGGCTAAGGGCAATACATTTGCAAATTCTTCTAATCCAGATTTAATTTCTGCTACTGCATTGAAAGTATCTGTTGGATATATATGGCCATAATATAATAGTGCTATTAGAGGTTTATTGTAATCAAAATGATTTTCCTTTTGATATTCTTCAAAATTCTTATAATAAATCATATCTTTAGGATCACATAAAAATACACCTTCTACTTCTCTTGGTGGTAATGGCTTAGGTAAATATTTTAAATTTCCATATTCTCTTAAAATTAAATAAAGCATATTTAAAATATTTTCCTTATCGGCTACTTTGAAATATTTCATTATTAGAGAGTAATTTCTCATATCTCGCATTTTGCCAGGCATTATTTTTCCTAATTTTTCTGCTGTATTTTGCATCTTTTTAATTGTAGCCATGTCCATTTTTTTCTTACTATTCTTGCTACTAGATTTCATGGCCTCAGAAGAAAAATCTCCTAATCTTAAATATTCTCTACCTCCATTGCCAAAGACAATTATATGACCATTGCATTTTTCTAGACCTCTATATACATTAGCTATAACTGATGTAGAACTACCCATAAGATCTACAAATACTGCTTCTGACTCCTCTATATTTCTTAGCATTTCCATGCTTTTTTCATATTCCATTTCTTCTATTGCATAATAAATTTTCAAGTCTAAAGCATTAGGATAGTTTTCTTTAATTTCTTTTTCAGATTTTATTAAGTTTTTAATTGCTGGTTGAGATACTGTGATAAAGCTAATCTTCATCTTCTCACCTCCTATTTATCTTTGTTTTCTAAGTAAGTACAAGAAAAAAGGTGCTCCTATAATTGCCATTACAATACCTACTGGAATTTCTGTGGGACTAAAGGCAGTTCTTGCAAAAGTATCACTAAATATTAAAAGAACTGAACCTAATAAAGCTGATGCTGGAAACATATATTTATAATCATTTCCTATTATAAGCCTTACAGTATGAGGAACAATTAGCCCTACAAAACCTAAGAGTCCTACTACTGATACTGCTGATGCTGCTAATAAGGCAGCTAAAGCTGTAAAACCAAGTCTAGTAACTTCTACATTTAAACCTAGTCCTCTTGCTACATCATCTCCTAGTATTAAAATATTTAGCTTTTCTGCAAATAAATTTACTAAAATTAATCCTATTATAGTGTAGGGGAGAATTGTCCAAACTTCTGGCCAAGATCTAGAAGATAAACTTCCATTCATAAAAGTCAGCGCTCCATGAACCCTATCACTATAAAAAACTAGAATCCCAGAAAGTGCAGCTCCAAATAAAGATGAAACTGCAACTCCAGCTAAGATAATCCGAGTGGGCTGTATACCATCCTTCCAAGCTAAAATATATATTATACTTGCAGCAAACATAGCTCCAATAAATGCAGCAATGGGAACAAATCTTATATATTGAGGCATAATCACTAGTATTATTATGCCAAAAAGACCTGCACCACTGCTTATACCTATAATACTTGGATCTGCCAAGGGATTATTCATCACTCCTTGTAATATAGCTCCAGATAGGGCCAAATTAGCTCCTACTAAAGCAGCTAAAATTACCCTAGGTAATCGTATATTCCATATAGCCATTCTTTCAGGGCTACCATCGTCATTCATTATAACTTCAAATATTCTACTAACTTCCACCTTAAGAGTACCTTTAGCATTTCCCAAGAAAAATCCAATGATTAAAAGTATTATTAGACTAATTATAAATCCTATTTTAAATTTCTTGCTATTTCTGATGGAAATATTAGTCTCCATACCAACCATCTACCTCTCCATATATCTCTGGATATACACTTCTAGCCATATATTCTATGGCCTCCCCATAATATGGACCTGCATTAAACAAAAAGTATTCTTGTGGCAAATAAACTACCCTACCCTCTGTAACAGCATTTACTCCTTTCCATACTGGATTGTTGGCAAATTCTTCTTCCATGGTCTTTATAGCAGCTTCATTGCTAGAAATCATAGATGTAACCAGAACATAATCTGGATCTTTTTCAACTATATATTCTATATCTAAAGGTGTAGTCTCAGAACCAATAGTATCTGGAGGCAAATCAGATGCAATATTTTCTAAGTTTAAAATTTTTGCCACATCACCTGCTATACTTTGATCTAGTTTTACTGAAAGGGTGTTAGAAGTTACATATAATATAACCAAAGATTTATTTTCCTTTGGTAATTTAGATACAATTTCTTCTTTTTCAGTTTCTAGTTTTTCTATTTTTTCTTCTGCATTTTCTTCTTCATCTAGGATTTTCCCAAAGGCCCTATAGGTTGCAATTACATCGTCATATCCTCTTATATGTGTAGTAATTACATTAAAACCCATATCTTTAAGCTTTTTAGCTTGGGAAGTTTGGGTTCCTATTTGAGCTATTATTAAATCAGGTTTATGCGATATAACTGCCTCTATATCTATATTATAAACTGGTCCTATTTTAGGAAGCCCTTTTATTTCCTCTTCATATTCAGGTATTAATTTCACATTATCTGATACATCAGAAGTACATACAGACTTTCCTCCTAGGTCATACCAAATATTAAGAGGTGTTCCTGATAATACTGCTACCTTTTCTGGTTTACTTTCTAAAACAGTCTCTTCCTTTAAAAAATCTTGGATAGTTAATGGATATTTATCTCCTTCTACTAATATAGGAGTTTCTCCTTCTCCAACCTTATTGGATGCCTTTGTATTGGCTAATCCTCCTACTCCTGTGCTTTTACCACATCCTGTAATACTCATAGTCATAATAATTATGAATACGATACATAATAATCGTCTTTGTTTCATCTAACATCATCCTTTCTTGCCAAATAAAAAAACTTCCATACACAATACAATCTACGGTATGGAAGTTTTTATTCAATTTAAAAAACTTCTAATATAGCGCACTTATCTCCATCCTCCGTAGAGTCTAACTTGCTATAAAATAGGCAGGTATTCTGACTTAAGTATCATTGCCTTTTTCAGCCTTCCCAGTTTCCCAGTGGCTAGTAGAAAAAGACTCCACTTTTACAGCGGCGGGACCGTGTGGGATTTTCACCCAACTTCCCCTTTAATCTATAAATTTATAGAACCTATTTTACATATTTAATTTTCATTGATAATTATACTAGATATATCTAAATTATACAAGCTTATATATTTCTCTTTTTCCCAAATAATTCGTCTTTAGTCATCATGGATATTTTGTATACATGGTCTCCGATTCTCTCTAAATGTCCAATCATGTCTATAAATAATACACCAGAATCTACATTACAAGTACCTTCATTTAATCTTTTTATATGATTTTCTTGGAATTTTTCAGATATATCATCTAATTGATTTTCCAATTCTACCATTTTTTCCACTACTTCAGCATTTGGTTCCTTTAAACTAATTATAGTATAATCAAGCATTTGTAATAAAGTATCTTCTATTTCCTTTAATTCACTAATTGCATCTTCAGTAAAACTTAATTCCCCATCCACTTTCTTTTTAGATAGGGAGGCTATTTCTATAACTCTATCTCCTGATCTTTCAATATTGTTCACACTAGTTATAATGGCAGGAACAACTATAGATTGACTTTCAGTAAGCTTTCGCCTAGATAATTGAACTATATATTTTGATAAATCTTTTTGCATATAATTTATAGTCTCTTCTCTATCAGATATATCTGCCATCTTCTTCATATCATTAGAATAAACAATCTCCATTACATCTAATATCATTTCTTTTAAAATTTCTATACCTCTAATTAATTCACTTCTAGCTGCCTGTAATGCTGCTACTGGTGTGTCTAATAATAATTTATCCAAATATACTTTTTCCCTATGTGCCTCATCCTTTGGTTTAATTGCCTTTTCTAAGAATTTTACATAGTAATTTGTCAAAGGTAAAAATATTAGAGCATTAATCGAATTAAATAATGTATGGGAATTAGCAATATATACTGAAATATCTGCCTTAGTGGGATGCAATAAATCAGTAGCTGCCACTACTACTTTCATAAAAATAGGTAATAATAAGCCAGTTAATATGATTCCAAATAAATTATAGAAAGTATGTGCCCAAGCAGTTCTTCTAGCATTAATGTTTCCTGTCATACTAGCTAATTGTGCTGTTAAACAAGTCCCTATATTGTCCCCTAACATAATAGTAATTGCAGATTGTAAATCTAATAAACCAGCTTTGCTAAGTACCATTACAAGCCCAATAGTAGCCGCAGAACTATGCACCATAGCAGTGGCAAATGCACCTAAAAAAATACCTACTATTGGTATAGATGCATAATCCATGAAGAAACGTCGCAAGATTTTTGATTCTTGCATATAGGGTACCCCATTATTTAATATTTTAAGTCCTAAAAACATCATTCCAAAGCCCATTAATGACTGACCTATATATTTAAGTTTTCTATTTTTAGCAATATTATTTATAGCAAAACCTATACCAAGTACTGGAAGTGCTATATCTGTCAACTTAAATTTAAAACTAAAAGCCATAAGCTGAGCTGTTATAGTAGTTCCTATATTGGCACCATAAATAATACCAACAGCCTGAGGTAATTTCATAAGGCCAGAATTTACAAATCCAACAGTCAATACAGTAACTGCAGTACTACTTTGAACCACTGCAGTTACAAATATACCTACAAGAAAAGCAGACCATACCTTCCCAGTTAAGACTGTTAATATCTTCTTCATAGTTTCCCCTGAAGCTCTTTCCAAACCTTCCCCCATTAAATTTACGCCATACATTAAAAGAGCTGTTCCACCAATTAATCCAAATATCAGTTCTTTCATATAGTATCCTCCAATGCAAATTACGATAAATATAGACATAGCCCAATTGAATTATACACCTAATAACTAATAATGTAAATGTTTTAAAAATTAAAAATGGATAAATAGAATAGATTATGCTAAACTATTTATAATGAAAATATAGAATTATTTGGACTAGGAGTGGTGATATGAGTAAAATACGAGTAGGAATAGTTGGATATGGCAATTTAGGCAAAGGGGCCGAATTGGCATTAAGGAATAATCCTGATTTTCAATTAGTAGGGATTTTTACTAGAAGAGATATATCTGATATAGATTCAATTTCAAATATTATACATATCTCTAAAATTTTAGAATACCAAGATAAAATAGATGTAATGATTTTATGTGGCGGTTCTGCAAAAGATTTGCCAGAGCAAGGCCCTAAACTAGCTAATTATTTTAATACTGTAGATAGCTATGACAATCATGGAAATATTCCCAAATATTTTGAAGCCATGGACAAAATAGCAAAAGAAGGAGGTAAAGTAAGCCTTATCTCAGCTGGTTGGGATCCAGGATTGTTTTCTATGAATAGACTTTTGGGTCAAGCAATATTTCCTAAAGGAAATTTCTATACTTTCTGGGGAAAAGGTGTAAGTCAAGGTCATTCTGATGCTATTAAAAAAATTGAAGGAGTTAAAAATGCTATTCAATACACTATACCTTCTGAGGAAGCTATGAATGAAGTAAGGGCTGGAAAAACTCCTAAACTTACTAACGGAGATAAACATAAGAGGGTTTGCTATGTAGTACCCTGCGATATTAAAGATAAAGATAGAATAGAAAAAGAAATTAAATCTATGCCAAATTATTTTTTAGAATATGATACTACTGTGCATTTTATAACTGAAGAAGAGTTGAAAAAAAATCATTCTAAAATGCCCCATGGTGGTTTTGTAATATCTACAGATATTAATGGAAATAATCATAAACAAAGAATGGAATTTAGCTTGGAATTAGAAAGTAATCCAGAGTTTGCATCTACAGTACTTATAACCTTTGCTAGAGCAGTATATAGATTAAGTCAAGAAGGTAAAAAAGGTGCCTTTACAGTATTTGATATTCCACTAGCTTATCTGTCTCCTAAGTCTGGTGAAGATTTAAGGAAAGAATTTTTATAGTTTTAAAGCAGCCTTAATAGGCTGCTTTACTTTATATCTAAATCATAATATAACTCATCACCAAATATATTATATATATCCCAACTAAAAACAATCCTTCCAATTTATTTATAATACCATCTTTATTTCTAGCAAAAATATTAAAAGCTACTAATACAATTAACATTACTGGTATATCTAATATATAAAAATTAGATGGTACTACTAAACCTTCTTTAGTTACAGCTGCTGCACTACCTATAACAAATAATATATTAAGTATATCTGCTCCTATAATATTTCCCACTGCCAATTCTCCATGGCCGTGTCTTACAGCTGTTATGGCTGTTATAAGTTCTGGTAAAGATGTACCGAATGCTACTAATGTAGCTGCTATTACGCTTTGTGGAACTCCTACACGAATTGCAGTAATTTCCACAGTAGGAATCAAAACTTTTGAGGACAAAATCACAAGGGCTATGCCTAATGCTAATTTAATGATTATCAAAATCCCCGATTGTTCTTCCCCACTATTATTGTTGGAATTTTCATTACTAGAATTTCTTGCAGATTGAATACTTCCTATTATATATATAATTAGGAGTATTACAAGTCCAATGCCCATTTTTTGAGTGATTATCCCAGTTTCAGCTTTTGAGAAAAAAGGTAATGCCATAATACTTAATAATACTGCTGCTAGTATTTGAATATTACCTTGTCTTTTTACCGATTTTTTATCTGCAGGTAATCTACCTATTATTGCTGCAAGGCCAATAATTAAAGCAGTATTTGCAATAATGGAGCCAATAGCATTTCCTAGTGCCAAATCTGGATTACCCTTAACTGCAGCCATTACTGAAACTGTAGCTTCAGGTAATGTAGTTCCCAAACTTACAATAGTAGCCCCAATAACTAATTTTGGAACACCCCAACGTACAGACAATTTAACTGCCTCATCCACTAAAATATCTGCACCCTTACCCAATACATATAAAGAAACAGCAATGATTACTAATAAAATCCATGTAGGTAAATCAGTAAGAGTAGCATAAAGAATCTCTTCCATAACATTTCTCCTTTCTGTATTTAAGTTTTCCCAATGGCAATAAAAAAGACTCTAAGATTTATTCCATGGGAAATAAATCTTAGAGTCTCACTAAGCAAATTTGCCACCAAAGCCGGGTATTATCCGTGATGACGACTTTGATTCCACAAAGGAAAGTTACTCCCTCTAATATATGGAATTATATAGTTTTTATGGGAGCTTGTCAAGTCCAAATGAAAGGAACAACACCTTTCATTTAGCACAAACATTAGGGACAGGTACTTTCGTTTGAAATTAATATTTCCTAATTTTATCTATTTATGATAATATATAAAATGGTAATAATA
>CAZMBD010000009.1:0-32155 GCA_964564325.1 uncultured Clostridiaceae bacterium | reverse complement strand
AAGGGGGTAATTTTTTGCTTAGTAAAAAGGTTATAGAAAATGTGCTTTACGCAGCTCTTTCCCATGGAGGAGATTTTGCAGAAATATTTGTAGAAGATAGGTTTAATACAAATATCAAAATGGTGGGAGGATATGTAGAAAACAGTATATCTGGCAGGAATTTTGGTATAGGTATTAGAATATTTGATGGATTAAATTCTGTATATGCTTATACCAACGACTCAAGAGAAGAAAATTTGATAAAAGTAGCAAAGGAAGTAGCATTAGCATTAAATTCCAATGAAAAGGATTTAGTATTAAATTTAATGAAATCCGATATTCCTAATCTGCACCCAATAAAGATAATACCAAATAGTGTAGATAAGGCCAAAAAAATAGAATTATTAAAAAGAGGATATAATAGTGCTAAAAACTATGATTCATTAATAACTCAAGTTACAACCAATTATTTTGATGAAGAACAAAATATATTGATAGCCAATTCTGAAGGATTGATGACAGAAGATAAACGTGTTAGAACTAGATTTAGTGTTCAATCAGTAGCATCAAAGGATGGAGAAATGCAATTGGGTTTCTATGGTCCAGGTGCTTCTAAGGGTTTTGAATTTTTCGATTGTATAAATGTAGAAGAAGTAGGAGAAGAAGCATCTAGAATTGCTAAAACTATGGTATTAGCAGATTATTGTCCATCTGGTGTTATGCCAGTAGTTATTCATAATGAATTTGGTGGAGTATTATTCCATGAGGCTTGTGGTCATAGTTTAGAGGCAACTTCTGTAGCTAAAGGAACTTCAGTGTTTGCCAATAAACTAGGAGAACAAATAGCATCACCTTTAGTTACTGCTATAGATGATGGAACTTTACCAAATGAATGGGGTTCATTAAATATAGATGATGAAGGTACACCAACTCAAAGAAATGTACTTATAGAAAATGGAATACTTAAATCCTATTTAATAGATAAATTAAATGGTAAACGAATGGGTATGAAATCCACTGGTTCAGGAAGGCGTGAGTCCTATAAATTTGCTCCTACATCTAGAATGAACAATACCTTTATAGCTAATGGAGAATCCACTTTTGATGAAATAATATCTAATACAGAAAAAGGACTATTTGCTAAAAAACTAGGTGGAGGAAGTGTAAATCCAGCTACAGGAGATTTTAACTTTGCTGTAATGGAAGGATATTTAATAGAAAATGGAAAGATAGCTAAACCTGTTCGTGGTGCAACTTTAATTGGTACTGGAGCTAAGGTATTAGAAAATATAGATATGGTAGGAAACAACCAATCCTTTGGGCAAGGAATGTGTGGTTCTTTAAGTGGATCTGTACCTACCAATGTAGGACAACCAACCATAAGAGTTAAAGCATTAACTGTTGGTGGAAGAAAGGGGGATGAATAGAATGAAATATAAAGAATTAGTAGAAAAGATATTTGAAAGTGGAAAAGGCAAATTTGAAGATATGGAAACCTATATAGAAAAGGCCAAGACTGTTGAAATAGTTGTATATAATGGAGAAATAGATAAATATAATATTTCAGATACAGAAGGTCTTTCCTTAAGAGGAATTGTAAATGATAAAATGGGATATTCCTATACAGAAAAAGTAGATGAAACATCTATTGATATGTTAATAGATGAAGCATATGAAAATGGGAAACATATAGATGCCTTAGAAAAAGAAATGATTTTCTCTGGTTCAGATAAATATGAAGAAATGGATAATTTCAATGAGGATCTCAAAAAAACACCTTTGGAAGATAAGATTGAATTTACAAAAGCTTTAGAAAAAGAAGCACTTGCTTTGGATTCAAGGATTGTAGCAGTAAATTATTGTATGTATAATGAAGTGGAATATGGTAAATATCTAATGAATACAAAGGGACTAGATTTAGAAGATAGTGGGAATTTTGCATATTCATTTATTATGGTAGTAGCTAAAGAAGGAGAAGACACTAAAACTGGAATGAGTTATGTAATATCTAGGGATTTTAGAGACTTCGATTATAAAAAAATGGCAAAGGAAGCAGTGGATGAAGCAATATCGCTTTTAGGTGCAAAACCAATAAAATCTGATGAATATCCAGTTGTATTTAGAAATGATGCCTTTGCGGCTCTATTGGGAGCTTTCGAACCTATATTTTATGCAGAAAGTGTTCAAAAAGGTCTATCTTTACTAAAAGATAAAGTTGATAAATCAGTTTCAAATAAAAACTTTACATTGATTGATGATCCATTTATGAAAGAAGGTTTTAATACTTGTTCTTTTGATGGTGAAGGAACAGCAACTAGTGTTAAAAAAATAATAGATGAAGGCGTACTAAAAACTTATCTATATAATTGGAAAACAGCTACTAAAGATGGTGTAGAATCTACTGGAAATGGATTTAGAAATTCATATAAATCTTCCGTATCTACTTCTGCTACTAATCTTTATGTAGAAAAAGGAGATAAATCTTTAGAAGAAATATTAGAAACTGTAGACAAAGGAGTAATCATTACTGATCTTCAAGGTTTACACTCAGGCTTAAACCCAGTTTCTGGTGACTATTCCCTTTCTGCCCATGGATATGAAATAGAAAACGGAAAGATAAAAAGACCTATAAATCAAATAACTATTGCAGGAAATTTCTTTAAAACATTAATGGATATTGAAGAAATAGGAAATGATTTAAGATTTGCACTAAATGGAGTTGCATCTCCTACTATTAAGGTTAAGAAATTAGCAGTATCAGGTGAATAAATTTAGTTAAATATGAAAATTTAAATAGAACAAGGATATATCTTCTATCCTTGTTCTATTTATGTTAAAATATTCCTATATCTTAATATTTGAAGGGTAGTGGTATTTTTGAGAGAAAAAAGTTACAAAAGAATAACTATTAAATTTTTATTGCTACTTATTGCCTTATTGTATATATCTTTTTTGTATATAGATATTTTTGCCAAAAATATTTTTCTATCTTCAAGCACATTAAAATTTATATCTATAATATTTATTTTTATAATATCTATTTTAATTAAAGATAATCCATTAAGCTATAAAGATATTCATTTACTTCAAATTGGACTTTTTATAACTTTGATTGCAGATTTATTTCTTTTAGTTTTAGATAGCTACTATATATTAGGAATATTTCTTTTTTCCATAGTTCAAATACTTTATTCCTTTAGATATGAATTTAGAAATTTTAAATTTACTATTAGAAATTTTAGTATGATATTTTTAGGATTGTTTATTTTTTACCTTATTATAAATAAATTCATAATAGAGATAGATTTTTTATTTATAATGGGTATTTTTTATGCAATATGTTTATTGAATAGTGTAGTAAAGGCAGTTAAATCATACAAATACAAAACCTATCCAGCACCTAATCGCCAAATGATATTAATAGGTATGATATTATTTTTGTTTTGTGATGTAAATGTAGGCTTATATAATATTTTAGGATATATAAATAAAACTGGTTTATTATACAATATATCTTCTGTATCTATGTGGTTGTTCTATTTACCTTCCCAAGTATTATTAGCTTTAAGTGGAGAGAACTATAATATGTTTTATGAATGATAGATATTCCCCATGGGTAAAATAAATATAATAAGAATAGGAAGGTGATTATATTTTGAATAGATTAGCTAATGAAAATTCCCCATATCTTCTCCAACATAAAGACAATCCAGTTAATTGGTATCCTTGGGGAGATGAGGCACTAAAGAAAGCAAAAGATGAAAACAAGCCAATATTTTTATCCATAGGATATTCTACATGTAGATGGTGTCACAATATGAATAGAGAATCCTTTCAAGATGAGGAAGTTGCAGAAATATTAAATGAATACTATATTCCCATTAAAGTAGATAGGGAAGAAAGACCAGATCTTGATAAAGTCTATATTACTTTTGCGGAAGCTTTAACAGGTGCTGCAGGTTGGCCACTAAATCTAATATTAACTCCAGAGAAAAAACCTTTTTTTGCAGGTACCTATTTTCCTAAGGAAAATAGAAATAGAATGATAGGCTTAATAGACTTATTAAGTCAAATAAAAGAGGTTTGGCAAGATGATAGTGATAGAATTATAGGAGAAAGTAATCGCATTTTAGCTGAAGTAGATAGAATATATAATTCTTATAACAAGGGCGAATTAGATAAAGATATATTGATTAAAACCAAAAATGAATTAAAAGACACTTTTGACAAAAATAACGGTGGCTTTTCCTATAGTCCTAAATTTCCATTGCCTCAATATATATTATTTTTATTAGAATATGGAGAAAAAACAAATGATGATAGTGCTATGGAAATGGCCAAATTTACTTTAGATAATATGTATAAAGGTGGTATATTTGATCATATAGGCTTTGGATTTTATAGATATTCTGTAGATGAAAAATGGTTAGTTCCTCATTTTGAGAAAATGCTTTATGATAATGCACTTCTTGGAATAGCCTATACTATGGCCTATGAAAAAACAAAGAATCCTCTTTATAAGGAAATTACGGAGAAAATATTTGAGTTTGTAATTAGAGATTTAGCTTCGGAAGAAGGTGGATTTTATTCTGCATTAGATGCAGAAACAGAAGGAGAAGAGGGCAAATTTTATATATTTACTAAGGAAGAGATAGTAGATTTATTAGGAGATGAATATGGTGAGTTTTATTGTAATTATTATGATATAACTGAAGAAGGTAATTTTGAAGGGAAAAACATTCCTAATCTAATAGATAAAGATTTAAATAATATAAATGATATAGATAAGACGAAATTAGAAAGTATAAGAGATATTGTTTTTCAATATAGAGATAAGAGAATTAAACCTCATAGAGATGAGAAAATACTTACCTCTTGGAATGGCTTATTTATAGCAGCTCTAGCCTATGGTGGAAAGGTATTTGGCAATGAAACCTATATAAATAATGCTAAAAGAGCAGCAGATTTTATAATTATGAATTTCATAGATGAAAATGGCAATTTATTGTCCACCCATATTAATGGTGAATCCTATAATTATGGCTTTTTAGAAGATTATGCTTTTTTCATATTTGGTCTACTAAAACTATATGAAGTAACTGAAGATGAAGTATATTTAGGAATAAGTAAAAAACTAAATGAAGATATGTTAAAATTATTTTGGGATAATGCTAATGGCGGATTATATTATTGTAGTTATATATCAGAGGAGCTTATACTTAAACCAAAAGATATATATGATGGTGCTATTCCTTCTGGAAATTCTATAGCTCTATTAAATTTAGCTAAATTATATGAAATTACTAAAGATGAAAATATACATGAAAAATATAAATGTATGCTTAAAGTATTTGCTAATAATATAAATAGAAATCCTGTGGTTTATATGTATTCAATTTTAGCATTAATTGAATTAGAAAAATAAAATTTTTCAATATTTCTTTACTATTATTGACAATTGTGTTAAATTAGAATATAATGATATATTATATATCGATTTAAAGCTATGATTTGGTAAAGTAAAATATATTTTTTATTTCAGAGAGGATTTCGTTGGTGAGAGAAATCTATAAAAAATCTATTTGAAGTGCACCAAGGAGTTTCTAGTTGAAAATTATAGTAGACTAAGACGGTTGTTCCCGTTATAGAACTAGAGTATTATTAGTACTTGAAAATGAGATAGGACTATGTCCTAAACAGAGTGGAATCGCGAAATAACCTTTCGCCTCTGTATATTTATATATACTGTAGGCGAGGGGTTTTTTATTATTAAAAGGGGGTATTTTTATGAAACATGATAGTATACATCAGGCTATTGGCAAAACACCAATGATAGAATTATCCTATACGGATAATGGAAATAGAGGAAATATATTTGTAAAACTAGAATCCTTTAATCCAGGAGGAAGTATCAAAGACAGAGCAGCATTATATATGGTAGAAGATGCTGAAAAAAAAGGTATATTAGAAAAAGGTGGAACAATAATAGAGCCTACTAGTGGCAATACAGGTATAGCTCTTGCTATGATAGGGTCAGCTAAGGGTTATAAGGTAATAATAGTAATGCCTGATACTATGAGCATAGAAAGGCGAAAGCTTATGGAAGCTTATGGTGCAAAAGTAATATTAACTGATGGAAAATATGGCATGGCAGGTTCAGTAGAATTGGCAGAAAAACTAGCTAAAGAAAAAGGATATTTTATGCCAGATCAATTTGGAAACATAAACAATGTAAAGGCTCATTATGAAACTACATCTTTGGAAATACTAGAAGAGATAAATGGGAAAATAGATGCTTTTGTAGCTGGAGTAGGTACAGGAGGAACCATAACTGGTATAGGTAAAAGATTAAAAGAAGAAAATCCAAACACTTTAATAATAGCAGTGGAACCAGAAAAATCTCCATTACTATCAGGTGGAAAAGCAGGTCCCCATGGACTACAAGGTATAGGAGCTAATTTTATCCCTAGTATATTAGATATGAACATAATAGATGAGATAATTAAAATAAATGAAGAAGAAGCCTATTTACAGGCTAAAAATTTAGGAAAATATGAAGGCATACTTTCTGGTATATCTTCAGGAGCAAATGTAGCAGCAGCTTTAAAGATAGCTGAAAAATTAGGTAAGGGTAAAAAAGTAGTTACAGTTTTACCAGATACAGGAGAAAGATATTTGTCCACAGATTTATTTAATGGGGTGTGATACTATGTTTAAGTTTATTATAAGAGAAGCTAAAAATATATTAGAAAAGGATCCAGCAGCTAAATCTTTATTTGAGGCTATATTTTGTTATCCAAGCCTAAAGGCCTTACTTTATCATAGGCGGGCACATAGACATTACAATAAAAAGCGATATACTTTGGCGAGAATGATTTCCCAAAAAGCTAGAAGAAAAACTGGAATAGAAATACATCCAGGAGCAAAAATTGGAGAAAATTTATTTATAGATCATGGCATGGGAGTAGTTATAGGTGAAACTGCCGAAATAGGAGATAATGTAACTATGTTTCATGGAGTAACATTAGGTGGTATAGGTGGAGAACCAAATGTAAAGCGTCATCCTACGGTGGAAGATGATGTGATGATAGGTGCAGGAGCAAAGCTACTAGGGCCAATTACCATTGGAAGAGGAGCCAAAATTGGAGCAAATGCAGTAGTTTTAAAAGATGTACCACCTTATTCTACAGTAGTGGGTGTACCAGGAAAAGTAGTAAAGATTAATAAAGATGATTATTTAATGTATGTAATATAATTTATGGTTTACATTTTAAATATATTGTATATAATATAATATAATAATTAAATATTAAAACTTTGATTAAGAGTAGTAAATATGATAAAGGTCTATAGCGAATTGGGGATGGTGAAAGCCCAGTGACACTATTATATTGAATGGACTTGAGAGTTAATATTTGAAACTTTAGTAGGATATTAGGGCTAATCACCCTTAATAGATTAAAGTGGGCTTCAGGCCAATTAGAGTGGTACCACGGAAATAACCCTTTCGTCTCTTATATGGAGATGAAGGGGTTTTTATATATAGGGAGGTATTAAAATGGAAAAGAAAATAGTATTTAGTGGAGTTCAGCCATCTGGTGAATTAACCATAGGCAATTATATAGGAGCTATAAAAAATTGGATAGAATTACAAGAGGAATATGATTGCTATTATTCTATAGTAGATTTACATGCAATTACTGTACCTCAAGTGCCAAAAGATTTGAGAAAGAATACTTTAGATTTGTTAGCTATATATTTGGCTTGTGGATTAGATCCAGAAAAGTGTACTATATTTATTCAATCTCATGTACCAGCTCATGTGGAACTAACTTGGGTATTAAATTCCATCTCTTATATGGGACAATTAAGTAGAATGACTCAATTTAAGGAGAAGTCTCAAAAGTCTGAGGAAAATTTAAATGCAGCATTATTTACTTATCCAGTATTAATGGCAGCAGATATTTTATTATATCAAACAGACCTTGTACCTGTAGGAGAAGATCAAAAACAACATGTGGAGTTAGCTAGGGATTTAGCTGAAAGATTTAATAATAAATATAGTGAAACTTTCAAAGTACCAGAACCATTAATTAAAAAGGAAGGTGCAAGAATTATGAGCCTTCAAAATCCAGAGAAAAAAATGTCTAAATCTGATGATAATGAAAATGGATATATATTAATATTAGATGATCCAGATACTATTAGGAGAAAAGTAAAAAGAGCTGTTACAGATTCAGTAGGGGAAGTAAAATACAATGATGAACAATTAGGAATTAAAAATTTAATTAATATCTATAGTGTATTCTCTGGCGATACCATAGAAGAAATTGAAAATAGATATGATGGATTAGGTTATGGAAAATTTAAAGAAGATGTAGCAGAGGTAATTGTAGAAGGATTAGCACCAATTCAAGAAAAATATAGTGAATTAATAAATAACAAGGATTATTTAGAAAAGGTATATAGTGAAGGAAGAGAAAAGGCAGAATATGTAGCTATGAAAACATTAAGAAAAGTTTATAGGAAGGTAGGATTTATACAAAGATAACACAAGTATTTTTACTTGTGTTTTTCTATTTGATCTTGACATATATAAAAGAACCATTTATACTTATACATAGATAGTCGACACATAGAACATATAGGTGTTGGAGGTGAAATAATGAAAATTAGCAAAGAATTAATTAATGGTAGTACTAGCACATTGGTTTTAAGCCTTTTAGAAGAAAGGTCAATGTATGGATATGAACTAATAAAGGAGATAGATAAAAAGTCTAATGGAATTTTTGAATTTAAAGAAGGCACATTATATCCTTTATTGCATAGTTTAGAATCCGATGGGTATTTAGAATCTTATTGGGATAGTGGAGATGGAAATAGAAAAAGAAAATATTATTCTATTACTGACAAAGGGAAAAAAGAATTAAAAGACAAAAAAGAAGAGTGGTCAATTTTTTCTAAAACAGTAAATAAGATTATAGGGGGTGAATATATATGGACTTAATGGGAAACGAAAAAATAAAAGTTTATATGGATTTAGTATGTAGTCAAATAAAGTTTAAGGAAATCCACGGAAATATTAAAGAGGAATTATTAGACCATATAAATAATATAGTTAAAGAAAATATGGAAGAAGGATTTCGCTTAGAAGAAGCTATAGATATGGGAATAAAACAAATGGGAGATCCTTACATATTGGGTCAAGACTTAAATAAAATTCATAAGCCAAAACCTGAATGGACTATATTGGCTTTAACTTTTGTATTTACATTAATAGGTATCCTTAGTACTTATATTTTAAGTTCAAAAGGCCTAATTTCAGATTGGAGTACTCGTGGAATTATGAAAAATTCTATAAGGATGGCTATTTTAGGCATGGGAACAATATTGTTATTGTACTTTTTTGATTATAGGAAAATCAAATCTTTTTCAAAATATATTTATATTATAGCTAGTTTACTTCTAATATTTGAAGGTAGGTATAGAATATTTTATAGAGTTACTACAGATTTAACTTATATAGCTCCATTTTTATATGCCATAGCTTTATCTGGAATATTTTCGGAGGAAAGGTGGAAAAAAGATAAGATTATTTCAAATTTAGTAATTTTATTTTTACCTATAATTTTGATTATAATTTTTCAAAGGTCAATAGTTACTCCTATAATAATGTATTTTGCTATGGTGTCAGTTTTAATACTTGTATCTGGGGGAAACATCAAATATTTGTTAGGAAGTATGGGAATTGGAGTTGCTGTAATATCATCTTTAATAATTAGAAATAGTTATATGGCTGAAAGATTAAAAACTTTTTTAAATCCTTTTAGGGATCCATTAGGTTCTGGTTATGTAGATGTTCAATTAAAAAGACTAATATCTTCAGCTGGTTTTTTGGGAAATAGAACGAATATAGATAAAACTAAACTACCTATACTGCCTTTACCAGAAATGCATACTAATTATATATTCTCTTCTATAATCTATATTTTTGGATGGTTAGCTGGAATTTTTATAGTAATACTATCTATAGTCTTCTTTATTAGATTAATTAAAACAACTAAGGAAATTCAGAATGATTATGGTAAGTTATTGATGGCTACTTTTAGTTCATTGTTTATTGTCCAATTTGTATATAATATTTTAATGATTTTAGGTTTAGTACCAATAACGGGTATATCAATGCCTTTTATAAGCTATGGCACTACTTTAAATATGGTGAATATGATAATGGTAGGAATAATGTCCTCTATATATAGAAGAAAGACTATAGTAGAGATATAGCATAGAAATATAAAAATAGCCCTCTAAAACAGAGGGCTGTTTAAATTCAATTTAATATACTCTTCTGCCACTGTGGAAGTGCTCGCTATAATAACCAGAAGTTAAATCTGATATCATAACAGAACCACCTGAAGAACTTGAGTGTATAAAGTTCCCATTGCCAACATATATACCAGCATGACTAGGGCCAGCTTTATAAGTATTTTGGAATATGACTAAATCACCAATTTGTAAATCAGATTTACTTATTGTAGTTCCAACACTTCCTTGATCTGCAGAACAACGAGGTATACTTATTTCAAATTGTTGAAATATATAATAAGTAAATCCTGAACAATCAAAGCCCTTTGGACTAGCACCACCAGATCTATATGGAGTACCTAAATATTTTCTTGCTGTGGAAACAATATTTTCACCTAAAGATGAATTTCTAGAAGCACCTCTAGAAGATTTCGGTCTAGGTTTACGTCCTTTATTTATAAAAGCATTGTTAATTGTTTCAATAGTTTCTCGTCCAGCTATTCCATCAACACCTATGCCATAAGCTTTTTGAAAATTCATAAGAGCATCTTTAGTTTGAGAACCAAAATAAGTAGTACAATTATCAATATCTAAAAATCCCAAGGCTTTAAGTCTTTCTTGTAAAGCTTGTACATCTTCGCCACTAACTTCTTCTTTAAGTAGACGATTATAAACTAAAGGTTCAAAATAAACAAGCTCTTGTAATACATCAAAAGAATCTTGTCCAAAAACACCATCTGCATTTAATCCATGGTCTAGTTGAAAATCCATTACTGCTTTAATAGTTTGTTCACCATAATATGTAGTAGTTTCATTGAGATCTAAATATTTTAAATCTACTAGATGTTCTTGAAGTTCTTTTACATCCTCATGAGTCATTCCGCTTTTTAATACTTGATCTCCTAATTCAGCTTGTCCAATAATAGGATTAGCTAATATTATTCCTGCTATAGTAAAAGTAATAATTGTATTTTTCAAAGTTTTCGTCTTAGACATTTCTAAAAACAACTCCTTTTTCAATTTCTAAAATTTACTTATCTAATAGTATACTATATATTTATAAAAAAAGAAAGGGAAATGTAACTTTTTCGTAACTTTTTTGTTACCAATTAGGAAGTATTACCTAGTAATTTGGCAGGAAATCAATGTTTCCTGCCAAAATTAAAATTATTTTTTAATTTTTTCCATAGCTTCTTCTGCAAACTTAGTAACAACTATTTTTTCATAATCAGCTTTTTTGTCTAGTTCACCTGCTAATTCCATTATACTCATCATATGATTTAAGCCTTCTTCAGTTATTATTAAATCTGGTTTCCAACTGTCCTGTTCTCTATATCTATCTATTAAGGCTATTAATATATCATCCTCTGTATCTGGAAATTGAGGCTTTACTGCTTTTGCTATTTCTTCTGAAGAATGTTCCTGTGTCCAAACCATACCTTTATATATGGCATTTGTAAATTTTTGTACTAATTCTGGTTCTTTATCCATTATACTTTTGGTAGTACAATAACAAGTATAAGGTATATATCCAGCTTCTTTACCTATAGATGCAATTACATATCCTTTACCTTCTTTTTCTAAGGTTGCAGCAACAGGTTCAAATAAAGCTACATAATCTCCTTCTCCACCAATGAAAGCCCCTGCTAGAACATCGAACTGAACATCTGTCCTTACATTTACATCTACCCCTGGGGTCAATCCATGGTTTTTTAATACATATTCTAGAGTCATTTCTGGCATACCACCTTTTCTACCACCAAGGATTTCTTTTCCTTTTAGTTTTTCAAAAGTAAAATTAGGATCTGGTTCTCTAGCCACTAAAAAGGAGCCATCCCTTTGGGTCAACTGGGCAAAATTAATTGCATAATCTTCCCTACCTTGATTATAAACATAGACAGAAGCCTCAGGTCCCATAAATGCAATATCAGCTTCTCCACTAAGTAGGGCTGTCATACATTTATCTGCTCCTTTTCCATTTGTTAGTTCAATTTTAAGACCTTCTTCTTCAAAAAAACCTTGTGTTATAGCTACATACTGTGGAGTATAAAATAGTGAATGTGTTACTTCTATAAGTCTAACTTTCCGCAATTCTTCTTTTTTACATCCTGTTAGAGTAACTCCAACTAATAATAGTACTATTAATACTAATGAAATTACTT
Source organism: uncultured Clostridiaceae bacterium (assembly GCA_964564325.1). Taxonomy (GTDB): domain Bacteria; phylum Bacillota; class Clostridia; order Tissierellales; family Tepidimicrobiaceae; genus JAAZMA01. The sequence continues at coordinate 19,709 of CAZMBD010000009.1, read as the reverse complement.
TAAAAGATTTTGACATTCCATCCCTCCTCATATACTATATAATGGTGAACGTCTTTTATATCTATAATACTCACTTTAAAATATTTGGTTACAAATTGACAATATTTGTTTGACAAAAGGATATAATATATATATAATACTTATTAATAATTTCAAATCACACTGTGAAGAAGAGGAGTATACAAATACTCTATTAGAGAGAAAGGTTCATAGGCTGAAAGACCTTTTTAGTAAGTATTTGTAGAAGGTAGCTTTTGAGTATTTAGGCTGAAATAATAGTAAGCTTAAACGGTAATACCGTTAAAATTGCAAGAGCCATAGTTGAATCTATGGAAATAAGGTGGTACCGCGAATATGCCCTTCGTCCTTAATATTGAGGATGAAGGGCTTTTTTACGTCAAACGTTAGGGACAGTCCTTACATTAATTTATTTCAATGGATATGCAGAACCTAACGTTTGATTCAAACAAAAGGGACTGTCCCTATCATTTGAAGGAGGAATGAAAATGGCAAAGAATTTACCAAAAAACTATAATCCTAAAGATTTTGAAGATAATTTATATGAATATTGGAACGAAAATGGATATTTTAGAGCTAATGTAGATAAAAACAAAGAGCCCTATACTATAATGATGCCCCCACCAAATGTTACAGGAAATCTTCATATGGGTCATGCATTATATACTTTGCAAGATATACTTATTAGATGGAAGAGGATGGAAGGCTATGAGGCTCTATGGCTACCAGGGACAGATCATGCCAGTATTTCTACAGAGGCTAAAGTAGTAGAAAAAATCACTTCCGAAGGAAAGACCAAGGAAGAACTAGGTCGAGAAGGTTTTCTGGAAGAAGCTTGGGAATGGACTAGAAAACATGGTGGAAATATAAATAATCAATTAAAAAAACTTGGAGCTTCTTGTGATTGGACTAGAGAAAGATTTACTTTAGATGAAGGCTTAAGTGATGCTGTAGAAGAAGTATTTATTAGATTATATGAAAAAGATTTAATTTACCGAGGAGATAGAATAATCAATTGGTGTCCATCTTGTAGTACTGCTATTTCAGATGCAGAAGTAGAACATGAGGAGACAGAAGGGAAAATTTGGTATATAAAATATCCTATTAAAGATGAAGATGGGTATATAACTATAGCCACTACTAGACCAGAAACTATGTTAGGAGACTTGGCTATTGCAGTTAATCCAGATGACGATAGATACAAAGATTTAATAGGCAAATTTGCCATATTACCACTAGTAAATAGAGAAATACCTATAATAGCAGATGAATATGTAGAAATGGGATTTGGTACTGGAGCAGTTAAAATAACACCATCTCATGATCCAAATGACTTTGAAGTAGGAGAAAGGCACAATTTAGGTCAATGTATAATAATGAGCGAAGATGCTACAATTAATGAAAATGGTGGCAAATATTCAGGTTTAGATAGATATGATGCAAGACGTGAAATAGTTAAGGACTTAGAAAACATGGGTTTATTAGATAGCATAAAGGATCATGAAAACAGTATAGGCCATTGTGAAAGATGTAATACTGTAGTAGAACCATTAATATCTAAACAGTGGTTTGTTAAAATGGAACCTTTAGCAAAACCAGCATTAGATGCTTATAATGAAGGCAAACTTAACTTTGTACCTGATAGATTTGGAAAGATTTATGTTCATTGGCTAGAAAATATTAGGGATTGGTGTATTTCTAGACAATTATGGTGGGGTCATAGATTACCTGTATATTATTGCGAAGATTGTGATGAAATTATGGTATCTAAGACTAAGCCTGAAAAATGTACAAAATGTGGTAGTTCAAATATTTATCAAGATCCAGATACTTTAGATACTTGGTTTTCATCTGCTCTATGGCCATTTTCAACTTTAGGATGGCCTGAAGAAACAGAGGATTTTAAATATTTCTTCCCAACTAATGTATTGGTTACAGGTTATGATATAATTTTCTTCTGGGTAATTAGAATGGTATTTTCAAGCTTAGAACAAACAGGTGAAGTGCCATTTGAAGATGTGTTTTTAACAGGATTAGTTAGAGATGAACAAGGTAGAAAAATGAGTAAATCTTTAGGAAATGGGATCGATCCACTAGAAGTAATAGATGAATATGGTGCTGATGCCCTAAGATTTACATTAGTAACAGGAAACACTCCTGGAAATGATATGAGATTTTATATGGAAAGAGTAGAAGCCAATAGAAATTTTGCCAATAAATTATGGAATGCTACTAGATTTGTATTGATGAATTTAGATGAAGATATAGTAGCCAAAGAAATAGATGTAAATTTATTAGAGGAAGAAGACAAATGGATATTATCTAGAATGAATACTGTAATTAAAGAAATAACAGAAAATCTAGAAAAATATGAAATAGGCATTGCTGCACAAAAAATCTATGATTTTATTTGGGATGAATATTGTGACTGGTATATTGAAATGGTTAAACCTAGACTATATGGCGAAAATGAAGAAAGTAAAGAAGTAGCAGAAAAGGTACTTCTCTCTGTATTGGAAAATATATTAAAATTATTACATCCATTTATGCCTTTTATAACTGAAGAAATATGGAGACATTTACCACAAAGAGATAAAGCCTTAATAATTAGTTCTTGGCCAAAATATGATGAAAAACTTTATTATCCAGAAGCAGAAAAAAATATGGCTTTTGTAATGAATGGAATTAGAGGCATAAGAAATGCTAGACAAGAAATGAATATACCTCCATCTAAAAAAGCTAAAATAAGATTTGTAGCTGAAGATGAAAATGTAATTAATATGCTAAACTATGGCGAAAGATATTTTATTAATTTAGCATCAGCAGAAAGCATAGAGATTTTAGAAAATAAAGATGCTATAAAGGGAGATAATTTATCAGTAGTATTAGATAAATGTGAAGCATATATTCCATTGGAAGATTTAATATATTTTGATAAGGAAATAGAAAGATTAGAGAAGGAAAAGGAAAAACTTGAAGGAGAGTTAAAAAGAGTAAGAGGCAAATTATCTAACGAAGGTTTTGTTAATAAGGCACCTGAAGCAGTTGTAGAAGATGAGAGACAAAAACAGATAAAATATGAAAATATGATGGAAAAAGTAATGGAGAGACTTAATTCTTTGAAACTAAGAAAATAGATTATAGGGTGGTATTGTCCACCCTTTTAAATTCTGATTGTCTATTAAATAAATTTGGTTTAAAATATTTAATATAATATATGGAAAGAAGAGGGGAATTTATGGAATATTTAGAGGCTATTAATTATATTAATGATAAAAATAAATTTGGTTCTAGATTAGGACTAGATACAATAGGAAAATTACTAGGACTATTGGGAAATCCTCATTTAGATATGAAATACATTCATATTGGTGGTACCAATGGAAAAGGTTCCACTTCAGCTTATATAGCCACTACATTAAAAGAAGCAGGATATAAAGTAGGATTGTTTACATCACCTTATTTGGAAAGATTTAATGAAAGAATATCTATAAATGGAGTAGACATACCAGATGAAAGATTAGGTGAAATTACTGGAAAAGTAAAAGAAAAAATAGAAATAATGTTAGAAAAAGGATATGAGCATCCTACAACCTTTGAAATAGTTACTACCATTGCTTTTGTATATTTTAAAGAAGAAAATGTAGATTATGTTGTGTTAGAAGTAGGATTAGGAGGTAGGTCTGATTCTACAAATATTATAGCTAATTCTTTAGCATCAGTAATTACTACAATAGATTATGATCATGTAGATATACTAGGAGATACCTTAGATAAAATTGCTTATGAGAAAGCAGGGATAATAAAAGAAAATGGTTTAGTAATTTCCTATCCACAAAAAGAGGAAGCTTTTAATGTACTAAAAGAAGTGTCTAAAGATAAAAATGCAGCTTTTATTAAATGTCCTATGGAAAATATAAAAATTCAAGAGCTAAATGAATTTGGGGGGATATTTGACTTTAAATATAATAATCAAATGTTTTCAGAAATAAAAATAAAGCAATTGGGAGAATACCAGATATACAATGCAAGCTTAGCACTATTTACGCTATTACATTTAAGGGATAGAGAATTAATTGAAATAACAGATGAAGAAATTAGAAGAGGTTTAGAAAAGACTAAGTGGAAAGGTAGATTAGAGGTTTTAAGAAGAAATCCAACTTTCTTAATAGATGGTGCTCATAATCTTCAAGGCGCAAAAACCTTAGCTAATTCTATTGATATGTTTAAACATAATAGATTAATCATGGGATTAGGAATTCTAGCAGATAAAGATGTAGAACATATGGTGGAGGTACTAGCGCCCCTGGCTGATGAAATAATAGTTACAGAAGTTAATATGCCGAGAAAAATGAAAGCAGAATCTTTAGAAGAGATAATAGGAAAATATAATCCTAATACTATTATTGAGAAGGATAGAGAAGAAGCTGTAAATAAGGCAATTAATATGGCAAAACCAGATGATTTAATAGTATTTGCAGGATCTTTATATCTAATAGGCGAAATAAGAAGTATTGTGACTAGAAATAGTTAGTTATATGTAACCTTCCTATAGAATAAACATAATAATATATTCTATAGGAGGTTTTTTTATGAATAGAATTAAACTTAATCCTTATTCAAAGTTAACAAATGATCAACTAATAGATATTACTATAGAAGAGATGGATAAATTAAAAAAATTATCTTATACAGAAGATGTTGAGGAATATGAACAGGGAGCTTCCATAGTTAATCAATTAATAATTGAAATAAAAAAAAGGAATCTTTCCCTAAGTCTTCAGCGTTTAAGTCATAGAATTTTATTTTAAAATTGTATCACCTTAATCCTCTATAAAGCATAAATTAACTTATATAGTTTATATATGGAGGACGGAGGTGGAATATTGAAATCAAAAGGAAAAATAATAATCGCTAATACTGGAGATGATACATTAACACTTTTAGATAGTAAAAATAGAGAAATAATAGATATTTTAGATTTAAAGTCTATTAAAAACAATTCTCCTATTGGACCTTATGAACTAATAGATACGGAAAGTAATTTAGTATATTGTACAAATATATATGATAATTCTCTGTATAAAATCAATATAGATACAAAAGAACTAATAGATATCCTATATATAGGATGCTATCCTAGCTGTATAAAACATTTTAAAGATAATTTTTATATTGTAAATACAGATTCTAATTCTATTTCTGTAATAAATGTGGAGGAGTTTTCCCTTATTGAAAGTATACCAGTAGGCGATAAGCCTACAGATATAGAAATAGATAAAACTAATATGAAAATATATGTAGCAAATAGCAATGATTGTAGTATAAGTAAAATAGATTTAATTAAAAATGAAAGTACTACTATAAGGCTTAAGAATAATCCACTAAAAATAATATTAGAAGGGAATCATATGTATATATTATTTAATGCCAATGGTTCCCTTTCTTATAAAAGTAATATTTCTATTATGAATTTAGAAACTTTAGAAATAGAGAATATTTTAGACCTTAGAGGAATATTTAATACAATGTTAAAAATAAATACTAGTGAAATTATATTTACTACAAATATTGGCAATGGTTGTCTCTACAGGATGGATATAAAAAAAGGAAGTTTATTAAGTAAAACTAATTTATTAGGGCTTCCTAATAAATTGGCTTGGGATGGAGACGAAACCATTTATATAACCAATATATCCACTAATACATTAAGCTTATTTGATACGAAGACCAATAGGATAATCTGTGATATAAAGGTAGGTATGGAGCCAAATGGCATATTATTTTTCAATTGAAATTATATCTTCTCCTGCTAACATATTAAATACATTTATATAAATATATTCTGTATTTGCCTTCCATATTTCACAAAACTTTTTAGCTTGTTTTTCTGTAGATACATTTAAATATAAACTAAATAAGGTTTCTGTATTCTCTATTAATTTCAAATTAACTAGATATTCTCCATTATCCTTTTTAAAATATTCTCCTACAATTTCTGCTGCTAATTTTTCCTCTTCTTTTGTTTGTTTAAATTTAATAAAGATTTCATTTTTTATACTAATAGGCAATCTATCTTCAAAATAGGATAAAGTTACTTTTCCCTTATCTAGAATTTTATATACTTTTTTATTATCTTCTTCGCGGTACTCGATAAATCCAGTTTCAACTAGTTCTGATAAATATTGCTGAGTTAAAAAATAATTCATATAATTCTTTTCCAAAATAAACTCAGTAAGTTCTTCATTACTTAATGGAGTATTTGATTTATCAATAATAAATAATAATAATAATTTACTTTGGGCAAGTTCTTCGGTATTTTCAACAAACATAATAGCACCTCTTAAAATATTTTATAGAATTTATTAAATTATACCATATAAATAAGGCAAGTGAAAAGCCACTTGCCTATTTAAAATTATTTATTTGCCATTTGATTTTGAGCTGTTTCAACTAATCTTTTTACCATATAACCACCAACATATCCATTTACCCTAGAGGGAAGATTGCCCTTATCTATATTATTATAATTGTCTATTCCCAGTTCATTGGCAATCTCTAGTTTTAATTGGTCTAGGGCCTGCCTTGCTTCTGGAACAACTATTCTATTGTTATTGGCCATAATTACCCTCCTTTTCAACAATACATATTAATTGTTGTATTATTATGATAACCTAAAATATAATTTAATATGCTTATAAGTTTAACCAATGGAAACAATAAATGGTAAATTTTAAAATTGTAATATTAAAAAAATAAAAGAATAAATTATATTAATGGTATTTTTGGGAGGGGATATATTGGGAAAGCAATATAAGAAAAATAATTTTATTTTTAGAATAATAATTGTATTTTTTCTTATTTCGATTTCTATTATTTATACTGGAATTAAAACAAATACTAATATAGTAGGTGTTTTTTCCAATAAAAAAGAATTACCTATATATAGTGTAGATACAAAAGAAAACAAGTTATCCATCAGTTTTGATGCTGCTTGGGGAGATGACTACACTCTAGAGATTTTAGATATATTAGATAAATATAATGTAAAAAGTACCTTTTTTTTAGTAGGATTTTGGGTTGATAAATATCCAGAACATGTAAAGGAAATATATAAAAGGGGGCATGATATTGGCAATCATTCTACAAATCATCCATATATGACCAAATTGTCGGAAGAAGAAATCTTAAGAGAATTAAATATTACAGGAGATAAAATAAAAGAATTAACAAGAGAAAAACCCATATTATTTAGGCCTCCATTTGGAGATTATAACAATAAACTTATAAATCTTTGCAGAGATAATGGATATTATGTAATTCAATGGGATGTGGATTCATTAGATTGGAAAGAAATGGGTGTACAGCCAGTAGTAGATAGAGTTACTAGAAATGTAAAAAATGGTTCCATAGTTTTGTTTCATAATAATGCAAAATATATTTCAGAATATTTACCTATAATAATTGAAAAATTACAAAGTGACGGATATGAAATTGTACCAATTTCACAGCTTATATATAGAGATAATTTTTATATGGATAATACTGGGAGACAGATGCCTATAGACTAGAAAGATTAAAAATTTTGTTATCTTTATCATATTAATTGTATTTAAAGAATAAATATAATTATAGATTATAAGAAACGTAAGAATAAGGGGGAGGATTATTTATGCTGGATAAGGCTATGGATACAAATGTTGTAAAAATAATAGGTAAGGTAGTATCATTAATAGATTTTAGTCATGAAATGTATGGAGAAGGGTTTTATAATTTTTATTTGGAAGTTCCAAGGCTAAGTGATACAGTAGATATTTTGCCAGTAACAATATCTGAAAGATTGATAGTTAATATGGAGTTAATCTATGGTAGCTATGTAGAAATTCAGGCTCAACTACGTTCTTATAATAGATATATAGATAATTCTAGTCGCTTAGTTTTGACTATCTTCGCCAGAGACATTAGATTATTAGAAGAGGAGGGAGAAATAAAAGAGTTTTTAAAGGCACCTAATAAAATTTTCTTAGATGGATATATATGTAAACCTTCAATTTATAGGACTACACCTTTTGGTAGAGAAATTGCTGATTTACTTATAGCAGTTAATAGAGCTTATGGTAAATCTGACTACATACCTTGTATTGCTTGGGGTAGAAATGCAAGATTTTGTGAAAAATTATTAGTAGGAGATCACATTAAACTTTGGGGCAGAATTCAAAGTAGAGAATATCAGAAAAAACATGATGAGGATAGAATAGAAACTAAAATTGCATATGAAGTTTCTATATCTAAATTAGAGTATGTTGAAAATGACAATAATAGACTTGGAAAATAATAAAGAAACTAGTTAATTAACTAGTTTCTTTAAATTATATTAAATCTAATTTTTGTTTTTGTTTAATAGAATAAAAAAATATGATATAATCTACACACAATATACTTAAATTGTAGGTGACGATAATGGATATAAAGATTATAATTGTTGTTATGGGGTTCACTATTTTAATTAGTCTTCAATATACGATAAATAGAATTTTAAAGGAAGTAATAGAAATAAAAGAAATTTTAAAAGGAAATTCAAATAATACATATGGGAGGAGATAGAATATGGAGTCAAATAAAAAAGAGAAGGTACTATTCAGTAGGGAAGAAATTTTTCAAAGAGTTAAGGAATTAGGTGAAGAAATAAGTAATGACTATGAAGGTGGAGAAATTATAGCAATATCTTTACTTCGAGGAAGTTTTATTTTTGCAGCGGATTTAGTTAGGGAAATAAGCATCCCTGTAAATGTAGATTTTATGACTACCTCTTCCTATGGTCATCGGGAGTCATCTTCAGGCATAGTTGAGATAATCACAGATGTGCGAACAGATATAAAGGGGAAAGAGGTTTTAATAATAGATGATATTATAGATTCTGGACATACTATGAAAAAGGTCGTTGAATTTATTAATATGAAAGAACCAAAATCTATTAGAACTTGTTGTATGTTAGACAAGCCTAGTAGAAGAGAGGCAGATATAATTCCAGATTATGTAGGTTTTACAATACCAGATGTTTTTATAGTAGGATATGGACTTAATTATGGTGATTTTTATAGGAATATACCATATATATTTACTTTTGACAAATAAAAAGCTACAGGATAATCCTGTAGCTTTTTATTATTTTATTAAATCGTTCATATTATACAATCCATTGTTTTTTGTAACTATGAATTTAGCAGCTTCTAAGGCACCCTTAGCAAAGACATTTTTAGATGTAGCACGATGTTCTATTTCAATTGTTTCATCTAATCCAGCAAATATTACAGAATGTTCTCCAACAATAGTACCTCCACGAATGGCATGAATTCCTATTTCATTGGGGGATCTTCTATTAGTTTTAGTATGTCTTCCAAAGGTATATACTTTATTATTACCAAATTCTTCATTGATTTTATTAGCAATCATATATGCAGTTCCACTAGGTGCATCTATCTTTTTGTTATGGTGTTTTTCAATTATTTCAACATCAAAATTCTCACCTAATACAGCAGCAGTTTTTGCAGCTAAGGACAATAGAAGATTTATACCTAGTGACATATTAGCAGAATAAAATATAGGTATTTTTTTTGCTGCTTCTTCTAATTTGGAAAATTCCTTTTCTTCATAAGCTGTGGTTCCAATAACCAATGCAGTATTATTAGCCATAGCATATTCCAAAAGTTCATCCAGTGCAGACGGATTAGAAAAATCAATTATTACATTACATTCTCCTTTAAAATCTGATATATTTTCATATAGGTCAATTCCACATTCATAAGATTTAGCATTTTTATCTATACCTGCAACTAAATGCATATCATCTTGAGTTTTAATTAAATTAGAAACGACTTGACCCATTTGGCCTAAGTATCCATTAACAATTATATTTAGCATAGTATTACCTCCTAAATTTCTACGCCATATTGTTTTATTTCTTCTTCTAGTTTAGCTTTATTTTTTTCACTCATAGATATAAGTGGTAGTCTACAATCTCCAACTTTCATTCCCAATATATTCATAGCTTCTTTTATAGGAATAGGATTTACTTCTATAAACAATGCATCAATTAGAGGCTTCATTTTAAGTTGAAGTTCTTTAGCAGATTCTAAATCTCCATCTAAGAAATATTGAACCATATTGTGAGTGTCCTTAGGTAAAATGTTTGCAACAACAGATATGACACCATGGCCTCCTAAAGATAGTAGAGGGACTACCATATCATCGTTTCCAGAATAGATATAGAAATTTTCTGGTACAAGTCTTGCAATTTCTGCTACTTGAGCTATATTACCAGAAGCTTCTTTTACTCCCTTAATATTAGGGTGCTTGGACAGTTCAAGTATGGTTTGTGGAAGTACATTTAGTCCAGTTCTACCTGGTACATTATAGACGATAATTGGTATATTTACTTCATTTGCAATAGCTTCATAATGCTTTATTAAACCCTCTTGTGTAGTTTTATTATAATAAGGTGTAACTATAAGCAATCCATCTGCTCCAGCTTCTTCTGCATATTTACTTAATTCAATAGAATGTTGAGTATTATTGCTACCTGTTCCTGCTATTACTGGAATTCTTCGATTTACTTTTTCTACAGTAAATCTAATAGCTTCTTTTTGCTCTTCATCAGTCATTGTAGCTGATTCTCCTGTAGTACCACATATTATAATAGCATCAGTACCTTCAGAAATATGCCACTCTAACAATTCCTCTAGTTTAGGAAAATCAATGCCTTTTTCATTGAAAGGTGTAACTATTGCAACACCTGATCCTTTAAACATAAAAATACCCCCTTATTTATTTAATAATAGCTCTGCTATTTGAATTGTATTGGTAGCAGCACCTTTACGGCTATTATCTGCAACAATCCAAATATTTAATCCGTTTTCTAGACTATAATCTCTTCTAATTCTACCTACATAAACTTTATCTGTTCCCTCTGCAATAATAGGCATAGGATATAAATTATTATTAATATCATCTAATAATTCTATACCCTTACTATTTCTAAAAAGCTCAAATATATCTTCTAAATCAAAACTTTTTTCTAATTCTATATTTGCTGATACTGAATGTCCATGTCTAACAGGAACTCGAACTGTAGTAGCAGTTATTTTAACATTATCATCATTTAATATTTTTTTAGTTTCTTCTATCATTTTCATTTCTTCTTTTGTATAACCATTATCTAAGAAATCATCTATATGTGGTAATACATTATAAGCAATAGGATAAGGATATTTATTGTGATAAGATGGTTTTTCAATACCCTTTTCCAAATCCTCTAGTCCCCCAACACCAGAGCCAGAAACAGCTTGATAGGTTGAGAAAACTACTCTTTTTAATCCATATTTATCTTTCAAAGGTTTTAATGGGATAACTGATTGTATAGTAGAACAATTTGGATTGGAGATAATTCCTTGATGATTATCAATTGCTTCAGGATTTACCTCTGGAATGACTAAAGGTACTGTGTCTATCATTCTCCAAGCAGAGCTATTATCTATTACTATAATCCCTTTATTTTTTGCAATAGGTGCATATTTTTTACTGATATTACCACCAGCTGAGAATAAAATAATGTCTAGTGGTTTATCAAAAGAATTTTCATTTAATTCTTCAACTTTATATTCTTTATTATTATATTCTATTATAGTCCCTTGAGACTTACTAGATGCAAAAAGATATAATTTATCAACAGGAAAATTTCTTTCTTCCATTATCTTCAAAAAATTTCTTCCAACCATACCTGTTGCACCTACAACACCAATATTGACCATATTATTAAAACACCTCCTAAATATCTTTACTATATATAATATAACATAATATAGATTAATAGAAGAGTATATTTGATTTTACTCTAAAAAAAAGATAAAATGTTGTGTAAAGAAGTAACAAGATAAGAATAAAAAAAGCATTTCTTCCTAATAATAATTTCGGGAGGGATTTTGTATGAAAGATAAGAAAGATAAAGACAAATTAGAGTATAGACTTAAATATGAAATAGCTGAGGAACTAGGTTTAATAGATAAAATAGAAGAGGTAGGCTGGGGAGGTTTAACAGCTAAAGAATCGGGGAAAATAGGTGGATTAGTTAGAATTAGAAAAAAAGAAATAGAAGAAAGACATTGAGGAGGCAAAAATGTGAATTTTGAAAAGATTAGAAAGGCTAGTGAATTAATTAGAAATTCAAACAAAACTATGGTTTTAACTGGGGCAGGTATATCTACAGAAAGTGGTATACCAGATTTTAGATCTCCTGACACAGGGTTATGGGAAAACACAGATCCTATGGAGGTTTTATCTACTACAGTACTTTATAATGAACCTGAAAGATTTTATAAAGAAGGTTTTAATATTTTATTAGGAATGATGGATGCTAATCCAAATAAGGGACATAATATTTTAGCTGAGATGGAAAGCCTTGGCTTTATAGATGGAATTATTACTCAAAATATTGACAATCTTCATCATAAGGCAGGTTCTAATTATATACTAGAGGTTCATGGGAATACTAGGGAAGCTTTTTGTATGAATTGTGGACATACTGTAGATATAAATATATTGACTGGGAAAGTTAATAATAACGAGATACCACCAAAATGTAATATTTGTGGAGGAATATTAAGGCCAGATGTTATTTTATTTGGAGATATGCTACCGGATGCTTTTAATATAGCTTTTAGAGAGGTGGAAAATAGTAATTTATTAATAGTGATAGGTTCAAGCCTTATGGTGGCTCCAGTAAATTATTTACCTCAAATAGCAAATAAGCTTATAATTATTAATAAGGGTTATACCGTTATGGATGATTTTGCTGAGGTTAAAATCGAAGGTAGTGCAGGAGATGTTTTAGAAGCCATATTAGATGAATTAGAGGGGAATTAAATCTATGTACAATAAATTTGCCTATATTTATGATGAATTAATGGATGATATTGATTATGAAAAATGGTATTTGTATATAAAAAGTATTTTTACTGAATTTGAAAAAGAACCAAAAAAACTTTTGGAAATGGCCTGTGGTACAGGGAATTTATCTTATTATTTTGCGAAAAATGGATATGATTTGACTTGTTTTGATTTATCTAATGATATGCTTAGTATTGCATATAATAAATTAAAAAATTTTAAAACTGTAAAAATTTTAAATCAAAATATGGTAAATTTTAATATAAATAAAAAATTTGATGCCATTATATCAATATGTGATAGTATAAATTATATATTAGACGAAGAAGATTTATTAAAAACTTTTATAAATGTAAAAAAACACATAAAAGAAAATGGCATATTTATTTTTGATATAAATTCTTATTATAAATTAAGCCAGATAATCGGAAATAATATCTTTGTAGAGGATAGAGGAGATGTATTTTACACTTGGGAAAATTATTTTGACGAAAAAAGCAATATTGTAAATTTTTTTATAAGTTTTTTTATTCAGGAGGAAGATGGACGATACTCTCGTTTTAATGAAGAACATTTTGAAAAAGCCTATAAGACAGAAAAGATTATAGAACTATTGAAACGAGCATCTTTTAATGAAATCTATGCTTTTGATGGTTTTACTTTTAATAAAGCTCATGAAAAATCTGAAAGAATATCTTTTGTAGTAATACCTTAAAATTCATGGAATATTTGCTAAAATAATGGGGAATATTATTTGACAAGAAGAAGTATTTTATGATAAACTGAATAAAAGGTAGATGATAATACATAGGACTCATCTATTTAAATTGTTGTATTGGAGGAATGTTTTAAATGGTAAAAGGTACAGTAAAATGGTTTAACGCAACAAAAGGATATGGTTTTATATCTACTGAGGAAGGCGAAGATGTATTTGTACATTATTCAGCAATAGAATCAGAAGGATTTAAAACTTTAGATGAAGGACAGGATGTTGAATTTGAAATAGTTCAAGGAGAAAAAGGTCCTCAAGCTACAAACGTTATTAAACTATAATCCTTGATTCTATTATAAGTTTTATAACAGTAGCAATTAAGCCCCTTTCGAGGGGCTTTAAATATTTCTAAATCAAAGGAGTATGTTATGAAGGATTATCTTATAAGAGGAATAGATGGTAAAAAATCATTTCGAGTATTTGTAGTTTCTTCTACAAATTTGGTGGAAAGATCTAGAAATATTCACAACACATCGCCAACAGCAACAGCTGCCCTAGGTCGAGCATTAACTGCTGCAGTTATTATGGGTGGAACTATGAAAGAAACCAGTGATATTTTGACTTTTAAAGTTAAAGGAGATGGACCCATAGGGAATATTATAACAGTGGCTAATAATTCAGGAGAGGTAAAAGGATATGTGGATAATCCATATGTAGACTTACCTAGTAGGGCTGATGGAAAATTAGATGTAGGAGGAATAGTAGGTAAAAATGGTCAATTAGCTGTGATTAGAGATTTAGGATTAAAAGAACCCTATATTGGACTTTCTAATCTAGTTTCAGGGGAAATAGCTGAGGATTTAGTACATTATTTTTATCTATCAGAACAACAACCATCAGCTATTAGTTTAGGTGTATTAGTAGATAAAGATATTTCTGTAAGGGCTGCAGGAGGATATATGCTACAATTGCTTCCAAATGTAGAGGAAGAAGATATAGATAGAATAGAAGAAATACTAAGAAATGCAGATCCTATTTCTAATTTAATAGATAGAAATTTAAGCCCAGAAGAAATTATGGAAGAATTGTTTGGCGAATTTAGCATAGAAATATTAGAAAGAAAAGATATAGAATTTAAATGTGATTGCAGTAGGGACAAAATTGAAAAAGTTTTAATAAGTCTAGGCAAAGAGGAATTGGAAGATATAATAGAGAAAGATGGGCAAGCTGAGATATTATGCCATTTCTGCAATACTAAATATAATTTTTCAAAAGAGGAATTATTAAAACTAGTCAATAGTGAGATTTAGCTATTGACTTTATAAAAATAATCTTGTATACTAATTATTGTGAGTTTGGCCCAGATAGCTCAGTAGGTATAAGCAGAGAACCGAAATCGTGTATTTTGATTTCGCGTGAATCGCTTAGTCCGCGTTGATAATATATAACGAAGAGCCAAACTAGGATACTGCCACAGTATTAGATACTTAGCCCAGATAGCTCAGTAGGTAGAGCAGGGGACTGAAAATCCCCGTGTCGGTGGTTCGATTCCGCCTCTGGGCACCATTTATTCGCGGAAGTGGCTCAGTGGTAGAGCATCGCCTTGCCAAGGCGAGGGCCGCGGGTTCGAATCCCGTCTTCCGCTCCATTAAAATTAAAATGGCGGCATAGCCAAGTGGTAAGGCATAAGCAGAGAACCAAAATTGCGGTTCAATGTTACTCTGAAATATAAAATTTCTGAGTACTACAATTGCACCAAATATAAAATTTGGGTAATTGCAGCAATTTTGTGTGAATCGCTTAGTCGGAGCCGCTAGAATTGTTGCTATGTCTTTATATTCACAAAAATTAAAATGGCGGCATAGCCAAGTGGTAAGGCAGAGGTCTGCAAAACCTTTATTCCCCAGTTCAAATCTGGGTGCCGCCTCCAGACAACCTTCTAGTAATCTAGAAGGTTTATTTTTATAAGAGTGGTGAACAATATGAAAACTAATCCCTTTATTCCATTAAAAAGAGCAAATACAATTGTAATTGATGGAAGAATAGATTTGGATAGTAAGAAAAAATTAAAAAATTTAGGTTTGAATATAATACCTACCATAGAATGTAAACAGGTATCAAAGCCTATTGCTTATCATCCAGATATAGTAATGCATCCAATTAATCATAATACTTTAATTATAGCACCAAATGTTTTTGATTATTATGAAGAGATGTTCTATGGAATGGGTATAAGATTAATTAAAGGAGATACTCAATTAGGTAAGACCTATCCAATGGACATAGCATACAATGTGGGAAGGATTGGAAATTTTGTAATACATAATTTAAAATACATGGATGAAAAATTAAAGTTCTACCTTAAAAAAGAAAACTTGGAATTTATTCATGTAAAACAAGGCTATACTAAATGTTCTATGGCTATAGTAGATGAAAATGCAGTAATAACAGCTGATTTTCCAATATATAAAAAACTTAAAGAATTAGGATTTGACACTTTACTAATAGAGCCAGGTTTTATTCAATTAGAAGGACATACATATGGATTTATAGGTGGAACTTGTGGCAATTTATCTAAGGAAGAAATAATTTTTTCTGGTAAATTTATGGACCATCCAGATGAAGAGAAAATTATACATTTTTTCAAAAAGTATAATAAAAAAATTTTATGGCTAACTAATACTAAAGTTCAAGATATTGGAACTATAATTAGTCTATATTGCCAATAGAGTAACTCTTTATATAGTATATGGTCAATTGATAAGTAAATACTAATAATAGGAGGGAGTGATAGAGCTGATAGTGAAAATTGGGCTTAACAAAGATATAGATAAGGGAAGAAATATAATTCAAAATCATTTATCCAATAAAAAAATAAAAGTTCAAGAAGAAATTCAGGAAAATATATGTTTTTTTGATATAATGCTAGTTAAAAATAAAACTCTATCGAAAAAAGAATACTATTCAAATATTACTAATATTATTATGGATATAATATTTAATATATATTCTACAGATATTATACACAGAAAAATATACAAAGAATCTAGCAATATAAAAAGTCAGGAGAAAGATGAAATAGCTAGAATATCTAAGGAGATATTACTAGATAAGGATAATTTTCCACTAGAAAAGGAGCAAATTCATAATCAAATAAAAGATTATATAATGGAAAATCCAATTATTTATATAGAGGGTTTTATACAATTTAGAATAAAGGAATTTGATTTATTTATGGATTTAGTTATAGAACGAGGTATTGATGAGTTTACTTTAGAAAAAGAATACAAGGAGTTTATAAAAATATTACAGTATTTTGTAGATGTGCAAGAACCAAAATACAATTTAATAAATCTTATATTTGAAAACAATGATTATAAATTGTTAGATGAAGAAGATAATATAATAGATAAAGATTTTTTTAGTGAAATAGTAAATGAAATAGATTCAGATGGAATTAGTAAGGAAGATTTGTTAATATCTACTCTAATAGTTCTTGCACCTAAGAAAATAATTTTACATTTAGATGAATTATATAAAAATGAAGATTTGGTAAAAGTAATTTCTAATGTTTTTCAAGATAGGACATATTTTTGTTTTGGCTGTAATAAATGCAGTAGAAATACAAAGATTAAAAAGGGAAAATAGTTGAAGCTTAAGTTTTCAGCTTCTTTTTCTTTTATATAGTGTGAAATAATGATATTATAGTATTAATATTAATGTTTGGAGGTATACATATGAGTAAAGATATAATAAAGCCGTCTACATTGCCTGGTTTTATGGAGCTTTTGCCAAGAGAACAGATATTATTTAATAAGATGTTGGATATTATTAGAGAAAATTATGAAAAATTTGGTTTTTTACCAATAGACACACCTGTAATTGAAAAAGCAGAAATATTACTTGCAAAAGGTGGGGGAGAAACTGAACAACAAATATATAGATTTGAAAAAGGAGATACGGATTTAGCTTTAAGATTTGATTTAACAGTTCCTTTAGCCAGATATGTAGCAGAACATTTTTCTGAACTTAACTTTCCTTTTAAGCGATATCAGATAGGAAAGGTTTACAGAGGAGAAAGAGCTCAAAGAGGAAGATTTAGAGAATTTTATCAATGTGATATTGATATAATAGGTAATGAAAAATTGGATATAATAAATGATGCAGAAATCCCTAGTATAATATATTCTACTTTTAGCGAATTAGGATTTGATTCTTTCACCATTAAAATTAATAATAGGAAATTATTGAAAGGCTTTTTTCAAAGTTTAAATATTGAAGATTCAACTGAAATTTTAAGAAGTATTGACAAATTAGAAAAAATAGGTTTAGAGAAAGTACATGAAGAACTAATATCTCAAGGAATAGAAGAAGATAATGTTAAAAAAATATTAGAATTTATACAGATAACTGGAGACAATGAAGAAAAATTACAGGAATTAGAAAGCTTAAATATAAATAACAGCATTTTCAATAAAGGTTTAGAGGAATTAAAAATAGTAAATAAATATGTAGGTGCCTTTGGAGTTCCAAAGGAAAATTATATTATAGACCTAACTATAGCTAGAGGTCTTGACTACTATACTGGCACTGTATATGAAACTTTTTTAGATGATTATCCTAGTTTAGGTAGTGTTTGTTCAGGAGGTAGATATGATAATTTAGCAGAATATTATACAAAACAAAAACTTCCTGGAGTAGGAATATCCATTGGATTAACTAGATTATTTTATCAATTAAATGAGGCAAAACTGATAAAATTTGAGGATAATTCATTAACAAAAGTGTTGATTATTCCAATGAAGGGTTACTTAGATCAATCTATAGAAATAGCAAATAAATTGAGAAATAAAGATATAAATACTCAAATATACTTAGAAACAGGTAAAATGGGTAAAAAATTTAGTTTTGCAGATAAATCCAATATACCTTATACATTAATTGTTGGGGAAGAGGAAGTTAAACAAGAAAAGTATACCCTAAGGGATATGGAAACCGGAGAACAAAAGATGCTATCTGTGGAAGATTTATTATCAGCTTTGAGGTAGAGTTAAATTTCAAAAAATAATAAAAGTTTATAAATATTTCTTGACCTTTTGGGTATATATAGCTATAATATATAATCAAATAAATATTTAAAGACTGTGAAGGGAAGAGTAGGTTAATATAATCTTTCAGAGAGAAAATGCCTAAGGCTGAAAGCATTTTTAAGATAAGTTAACTGAAGACCACCCCTGAGTCATATTCCAAGTTTTAGACTAAAGAATATTCGCTATTAGCGTTACAAAAAATGAGAACCAAATAGGGTGGAACCACGGGAATATACTCTCGTCCCTGCATTTATGCAGAGACGAGAGTTTTTTAATATAAGGAGGTAAAATAATGGAAAAGATAAAAATTACATTACCAGATAATTCAGTTAGAGAATATCCAAAGGGTATTACAGTTTTGGAAGTAGCTAAAGATATTAGTGAAGGATTGGCAAGAGTAGCACTAGGTGCAGTTGTAAATGGTGAAACTATGGGAATGCAAGAGACTATAGATGAAGATGCCGATATTAGAATTGTAAAATTTGAAGACAAGGAAGGAAAGGATATATTTTGGCATACTTCAGCTCATATAATGGCTTATGCAGTTATGAAACTTTTCCCAGATGTTAAATTTGCCATAGGGCCATCTATTGAAAATGGATTTTACTATGATTTTGACACAGAGCATAGATTTACTCCTGAGGATTTAGAAAGAATTGAAGAAGAAATGAAAAAGATAGCAAAAGAAGGCCATGAACTAAAAAGATATACTATGCCAAGAGATGAAGCATTGGAATATTTTAAAGAAAAAGGTGAAGTATACAAAGTAGATTTAATAGAAAATTTACCTGAAGATGAAATTATATCTTTTTATGAATTAGGAGATTTTGTAGATTTATGTAGAGGGCCTCATCTATTAGACACCAAGAAAGTTAAACAAATAAAATTATTGAGTATTGCAGGTGCCTATTGGCGTGGAGACGAAAACAATAAAATGCTACAAAGGA
>CAZMBD010000008.1:31082-32947 GCA_964564325.1 uncultured Clostridiaceae bacterium | reverse complement strand
CGAGCTATTTCGATGATTGAACCTTTTGTATCTCTATCACGCACTCCACATGGGTCGTCCAAGGAAACATATCCACTGGCTGCACTTCCTCCACCACATATCCATCTTCCACCAAATATCCTACGTCCCTAGCCAATGTTGCTGGATTACAAGATACATATACTATTTTCTTCGGTTTGGCTTTGATTATTGCATCTATTAAACTTTTGTCCAGTCCCTTCCTAGGTGGATCTACTACCATTGCATCTATTTTTATCCCTTGATTATTCAACTTTGGTAGTACATCTTCTGATTTTCCATGGATAAATTCTACATTATCTACATTATTTAATTTTAAATTTTCCTTGGCATCTTCTATGGCATCTTTGACAATTTCTACGCCATAGATTTTTTTAGCATATTTAGATATATATAATGAAATAGTACCTATTCCACAGTATAAATCTGCCACTACTTCATTTCCCTCAAGATTTAAATGTTCTACTACTTTATCATATAGTACTTCTGTTTGAATAGGATTTACTTGGAAAAAGGATTTTGGGGAGATATAGAATTTATATTCTCCAATGGTGTCTATGATTTTGTCTTCGCCATATAGTTTTATATCCTTATGTCCCATTACTACTGGGGTATTTTTTGGATTTATATTTTGGTATATGGAGACTACTTTAGAATTTGTCCCTACCTTAGTTTGATTCCAAACAAAAGGGACTGTCCCTTTTATTTGAGTGACCATTATTAGCATAGATTTACCGTCTTTTGTAGTTCTTACTATTATATCTTTTATGCCTTTTGTTCCATGTTCTTTAAAGTATTCCTTGAAATTAGCTATTATTTCATCTGTTATTTCTTTTTGAATGATACATTTGTCTATAGGGATTAAATCATTGGTTCCTCTTTTAAAATAGCCTATATTACCATTTTTATCTACTTTAAAATTAGCTTTATTTCTATATCTATAGGGATTGTCCATGCCTATAGTTTTGTTTATTTTTACATTTTCTATTTTCCCAATTCTTTCTAGATTGTTTTTTACCATATTTCTTTTTAATTCCAATTGTTTTTCATAATCTAAATTATGTAATTGACAGCCATCGCATTTAGGGAAAAAATCACATTTAGACTCTACTCTGTAGCGGGACTTTTCTAAAATTCCAATGGCTTTCCCAATTCCAAAATTCTTTTTTAATTTTGTTATTTTCATTTTAACCTTATCTTCAACGGTACAATTGTCTACAAAAAAAGTAAAACCTTCGCATTTTCCTACGCCCATGCCTTCACTGTTTATATCTATTATGTCTAATATTAGTTCTTCGCCAATATTAAATTTCATTATATCTACCTCCAAAAAAATAGGGCACAGAGTGCCCCAAAGAATCAGTATCCCTTTATTCCTTTTTAGGATTATATCCAAAAATTAGAAATTGTATACCTTATTGGCGACCAAAGGTCGCCCCTTAAAAATAATTTACAATTCGCAATTTAAAATTTGCGTAAGCATATTACCATCTAATTATAATATTGGTATAACCTTTGTTTATTAATCTTTGTATCCATTTTTTAATATAGGCTTTATAAAAATTCCTAGTGCCAGGTAATACCATGGTAATTCCAATAATATCTGTGACTATTCCTGGAAGAAGTAATAAGAATCCTCCTACTAATATGGAAAATCCTGAAAGTATTTCGTCGCTAGGGATTCTTCCTTGACCCATTTCTTCATTAATTTTTTTAAGTATAACTTTCCCTTCAGACTTCGCCAAATAATAGCCTGCTATTCCTGTAGCCATAATTAATAATATGGTAGCTCCAAATCCCATGGATTGGGATGCTTTAATTAATATATATAAATCCAATATTGGCAT
>CAZMBD010000008.1:0-30982 GCA_964564325.1 uncultured Clostridiaceae bacterium | reverse complement strand
CAAATCCCATGGATTGGGATGCTTTAATTAATATATATAAATCCAATATTGGCATCAGGATAAATAATAATATAAACTTCCCCATAGCATTACCTCCTAGAATTTATGAGTTTGCCTTTAATATATCCCATACTTCTCGATATTTCTTTTTTAAATTCATGGGTTTTAAATTTTCATCTACGAAAGCATGAAGAGTATAGCCTTCTGCTAATAATTCCCCGTCTTCTTTTCTTATTATTTTATAATTAAATTGTAATCTAACTCCTCTTAGCTTTCCCATTTCTGCAACTATTATTATATCGTCATCATATTTTGCAGGTTTTTTATATTTACAATTTGCTTCAATTACTGGAAGTAGTATGCCTGCATCTTCTAGACCTGAATAGGATAGTCCTATACTTCTTAAAAAATCTGTCCTACCTATATCGAACCAAGAAAAATAGTTTGCATGGTATACTACTGCCATTTTATCTGTTTCATTGTATCTTACTTTAATATTAGTCTTGTTTTCCATTAGAACACCTTCGCTTCTCCTTTATATATTCTGCCTGTTATTGCATCTACAGTTATGGTTTCACCATCTTTTAATATTTCTGTAGCATTTGTTGCACCTACTATGGTAGGCTTTCCTAAATTTAATCCTACTATAGCGGCATGAGAAGTGAGTCCTCCTTGTTCCACAACTATAGCTGAAGATCTTTCTATATATTCTACCATATCTTTATCTGTAAATTTAGATACGATAATATCTTCATCTTTAAATTTATCTTCTAACTCTTTTTTACTACTACCTACACAAACTTTGCCAGATACTGATTTCTTTCCTATGCCCACTCCTTTTAACAATACTTTGCCTACAGTATGAACCTTAATTAAATTTGTAGTTCCACTAACTCCTACTGGAATACCAGCGGTAATTACTATTAAATCTCCTTCATTTATATATCCTTCTTCCATAGCTGAATTAATTGACATTTCAATAACCTCGTCAGTATTTGTACTTCTTATGGATAATACTGGATATACTCCCCATACTAAGGATAATTTTCTCATTACCTTTTCCGAGGTAGTAGCTGCAATTATTGGAGCCCTTGGTCTAAATTTAGATATTGCCTTAGAGGTATAGCCCGATGAAGTGGCAGTCACTATGGCATTTGCCTCTAAATCCTCAGCAGTAGTACAAGTAGCCTTACTAATGGCATTGGTCGTAGAAATATCTTTTTCACTAGATTTATACTTTAATATTTCCTTATAGTCTAAAGAATCTTCTGTTTTTGTAGCAATTTTATACATAGTCTTTACAGATTCTATTGGATATTTTCCTACTGCAGTTTCTCCTGATAGCATTATGGCATCGGAACCATCTAGTATAGCATTTGCCACATCCGTTACCTCTGCCCTAGTAGGTCTAGGATTTCTTATCATAGAATCTAGCATTTGAGTAGCTGTAATTACAGGTTTTCCTGCTAAATTACATTTTCTTATAATTTTCTTCTGAATTAGGGGGATTTCCTCTGTTAAAATTTCTACTCCTAAATCTCCCCTAGCTACCATTATACCGTCAGAAGCTTCTATTATTTCTTCAATATTGTCTACTCCCTCTTGATTTTCAATCTTAGAAATAATATCAATATCTCCACCATTGTTTTCCTCAAGTATTCTTCGTATTTCTAGTACGTCTTCTGCTTTTCTAATGAAAGATGCAGCTACAAAATCAATATCATTTTCTATACCAAATATTATATCAGAAATATCCTTTTTTGTAATGGCTGGTAAATTTATTGCTACATTGGGTACATTTATCCCTTTATGGTCTGATAATGTCCCACCATTTAAAACCTTACAGATTATATCTTCGTTATTTACAATTTCCTCTACTACCATTTCTACTAATCCATCATCTATTAATATTCTATCTCCCTTTTTCACATCCTTTGGTAGTTCTTCATAAGAAACAGATGCTTTTTTATCGTCTCCAATTATATCTTTAGTAGTTAAAGTAAATATATCTCCATCTTTCAATTCTATATTTTCTTTAAAATTTCCTAGTCTAATTTCTGGTCCTTTGGTGTCTAGCATTATTGCTATAGGTAAATCCATTTCTTTTCTTAAACTTTTTACCATATCTATTCTCTCTTTATGTTCCTCATGACTTCCATGGGAAAAATTTAATCTGACCACATTTAGCCCTTCTTGAAATAATTGTCTCATTATTTTTTCATCAACTGCAGGTCCTATGGTACATACTATCTTGGTTTTTTTCATTTTAACACCTTCTCCTCTTATATTGAAAGTATTTTTGCCATGTCATACATTTCCATATCTAGTTTTTTCTCTGCTTTTAACGCTTTATCTAAATCCATATCTATTATTTCATTACATTTTATTCCTAGGGCCTTTCCTGATTTTCCTTGAATTAAAAGGTCTACTGCTTTATGGCCCATTTTACTTGCCATGATTCTATCGAAAGAAGTTGGCGAGCCTCCCCTTTGAATATGGCCTAATATTGTAACTCTAGTTTCATTACCCGTCTTTTTCTCTATTTCTTCAGCTACTTCATAAGCATTTCCCGTACCTTCTGCCAAAGCTATTATATGGTGAAGTTTTCCTCTGTTTCTACCTTGAATTATTTTTTTACATACATCGTCTATATCAAATTCTACTTCAGGTATTATAATACTTTCTGCACCACCAGCTACGCCAGCATAAAGAGCAATATCTCCACAATTTCGTCCCATTACTTCCACTATATTTGCTCTACCATGGGATGCTGAAGTGTCCCTAATTTTTCCAATTGCATCTACTACAGTTTCTACTGCAGTCATAAAACCTATGGTATAGTCAGTATACCCCATATCATTATCAATTGTACAAGGAATACAAATTACTGGCACTCCTTTTTCTTGTAGTTTTTGAGCTCCTCTAAAGGTGCCGTCTCCACCTAATACTATTAATCCTTCTATGCCAAAAACTCTAATTACATTTAAAGCCTTTTCTACTCCTTCTTCTGTTTCAAATTCTTTACATCTTGCAGATCGTAGCATAGTGCCTCCCCTATGAATTATATCTGCAACAGAGGATAAATTCATTTCTTCTATTTCTCCATTTAATAGTCCATTGTAACCTTTTTTTATACCTAGTACATTTAGATTGTTATAAATAGATGTCCTTATTACAGATCTAATAGCTGCATTCATTCCTGGAGCATCTCCTCCACTAGTTATTACCCCTATAGTCTTCATATCTTACCTCCTAAGTTTCAAAATATTTGATTATATTATACCTAATTCGTATAATACTTCCTGTATCTCTTTGGCTTCGAATTCAGGTGCTAATATTTCATATAATTCTTCATCACCATCTTTGGCAAAAAACTGTTCTTTTACAAGAAAACCCTCTTCTTGTAATATATTTTGCACTTTTATTGCTGAATCCTTTCCAACAGCCAAATAAATTACAGTCCACATTTTATATTCTCCTAACTAAATATAAAAATTTATAAATTAATTTTTCTTTTAATTAATATTATAACATAATTAGACTATATTTTTTTACTAATTAACTTTAACATTATTTTTACCTAAAATCTCACTTAATTCTTCAAATAATAATTCTTGTTCTGTATCTACCCATAATTCTCTATGAGCTATTACTGTTTTACCTTCTCTTTCCATATATACGTATACTGGAATTTCCCCTTTGTATTTTTTTAATATTTCTTTTATTGAATTAAAAGTTTCTAAGGGTTTATCTCTAGATATTTTCAAATATACTTTACCTTCTTTATATTTATTTAATTTACTTATTCTCTCACAAATAATTTTTGGCTCATCTTCTTCCGATAGACTAATTTTACCCTCTATAACTACCAAGCTATCTTCCTCTATTAATCTATTATATCTGTCATAGGTAGCTGGAAATACAATGCATTCCACTATGCCATATAAATCTTCTAGAGTAATAAAAGCCATCATATTGTTATTCTTAGTTACTTTGTTTTTCTTATTAACCACTATGCCACCAATTACTATTCTTTTCCCATCTAGATTTTCACTTATATTTTTTTCTATTTCATTTTGGGCTTCAAATAAATCTGTCGTAGTAATAGTGGATATCCTTTTTAGTTCTTCTTCATATGGTTTTAGTGGATGACCACTAATATATATACCTAACATTTCTTTTTCCATAGTCAAAAGAGTCTTTTGATTGAATTCTTTTAAATCTGGCAAATTGTCCTCAGAAACTTTAGTGTCTATGGTTTCAAACATAGAAAATTGACCATCTATATTTCTTTTTTTATCTGCATGGATACTATCTATGGTTCTTTCGAATATGGCCAAGTATTGAGCCCTATTTCCACCTAAACTATCCATGGCACCAGATTTAATTAAACTTTCCATAGCTCTCTTATTCATAACAGTAGAATCTATATTTTCAATTTTTTCGCAAAAGTCTGTAAAGCTATTAAATTTACCATCCTTCCTAGCCTCTACTACAACTTTAGCAAAGCCTTCTCCTACATTTTTTACTGCAAGTAATCCAAATCTAATTTTACCATCTATTACAGTGAATTTCCCATAGGATTCATTTATATCTGGTGGTAGTATTTCTATTCCCAATCTTTTACATTCTTGAATATATAGTGAAACTGAATTAGTATCTCCCATTACGGAAGAAATTAAGGCTGCCATAAATTCTACTGGATAGTAATATTTTAGCCAAGCTGTTCTATAGGCTACCACTGCATAGGCTGCTGAGTGACTTTTATTAAAAGCATAATTAGCAAAGTCTATCATCAAATCATATATTTTGTTTGCAATCTTTTCATCTACACCATTTCTAATGGCACCAGGAATTATTACTTCTCCATTTTTATCTACTTCGCCATAGATAAATCTCTTTCTTTCCTCTTCCATTACATCCATCTTTTTCTTAGACATGGCTCGTCTTACTAAATCTGCACCACCCATGCTAAATCCACCAATATCCCTAACTATTTGCATTACTTGTTCTTGATAAACTATACAACCATAGGTTACATCTAATATGGGAATTAGCTTTGGATGTAGATATTCAATATTGTCTGGATTGTTTTTGTTTTCAATATATTTAGGAATTTGATTCATGGGACCTGGTCTAAATAAAGAATTTGCAGCTATTAAATTTTCAAATACATTTGGTTTTAATTCCTTTAAAAATCTTCTCATACCAGCAGATTCAAATTGAAATATGCCCAATGTGTCTCCATTGGTAAAAAGTTCTATGACTTTGGGATCATCATAGGTCATTTCAGAAAAATCTACTTTTACACCATGATTTATTTCAATTAAGTTTATGGCATCTCTAATTACCGTAAGAGTTCTTAAACCTAGGAAATCCATCTTTAAAAGTCCCAATTCTTCCAATTCTACCATATCAAATTGAGTAGTAATGGCATCGTTGTTTCTTAAAAGTGGTACATGATTTGTAATAGGTTCCTTGGAAATTAACACTCCTGCAGCATGGGTGGAGGTATGTCTGGGCATTCCTTCTACTGCTAGGGCTATGTCGATTAAGTTTTTTACATCTTCATTGTCATTATACATATCTCGTAAATTTTTATTTATTTCTAAGGCTTTAGATATAGTGATACCTAATTCCATAGGAATTTGCTTTGCAATATAGTCTACTTCTCCATAGGGCATATTTAAAGCCCTACCTACATCACGGATGGAGCCTCTAGCAGCCATTGTTCCGAATGTAGCAATTTGTGCAACTTTGTCTTCACCATATTTTTCTATTACATAATCTATAACTTCTTCTCGCCTTTCATAGCAAAAATCTATATCTATATCTGGCATACTAACTCTTTCTGGATTTAAAAATCTTTCAAATAGGAGATCGTATTCTAATGGATCTATATCGATAATTCCTAGTGCATAGGATACAATGGAACCAGCTGCTGAACCTCTACCTGGTCCTACCATTATATTATTTTCGTTGGCAAATCTTATGAAATCCCATACTATTAAGAAATAATCTGTATAGCCCATATTTACAATAGTATTAAATTCAAAATTAAATCTTTCTTCTATTTCAGGTGTGATGATTTCATATCTATTTTTAAGTCCTTTGATACACAATTCCTTTAAATATCCTTCTTTTGTATAACCTTCTGGGATATCATATCCTGGTAAATGCAATGTATTAAAGTCTATTTCTACATTACATCTCTCTGCTATTTTAACTGTATTTTCTAAGGCCTCTTCTACATGATCAAAATTAGATTTCATTTCCTCATAAGACTTTAAATAAAATTCATTTGTAGGAAATTGCATTCTATCTTCTTCATCTATGGTCTTCCCCGTTTGTATGCAAAGTAGTACGTCATGTACTATATAATCTTCTTGATTTATATAATGAACATCATTGGTGGCAACTAAGGGAATTCCCGTTTCTTTGCTTATTTGAATTAGTTTTTGATTTACTTCCCTTTGTTCGGCTAATCCATGGTCTTGTAATTCTAAATAGAAATTATTTTGACCAAATATTTCATTATATCTAAGGGCAATTTCTTTTGCCTTATTGTAGTTTCTATTTAATAAATGCTGTTGTACTTCTCCTGCTAAACAAGCCGATAAGGCAATTATGCCTTCACTATATTTTTCTAATACGCTAAAGTCTACTCTAGGCTTATAATAAAAACCATTTACATATCCTTCTGATACTATTTTCATTAGATTTTTATAACCTATATTGTTTTCTGCAAGTAGTACTAAATGATATTGACTTTTATCCTTTGGTTCTTTTTCTGTATATTTATTTATAGCCATATATACTTCTGAGCCAAGTATTGGTTTAATGCCTTTTCTTTTAGCTTGTTTATAAAATTCAATGACTCCAAACATAGAACCATGGTCTGTGATAGCTATAGCATCCATACCTAGTTCTTTAGTTCTATCTAATAGTTTTCCTATTCTACAAGAACCATCTAGTAAGGAATATTCAGTATGAACATGGAGATGAACAAATTTATCCTTATAATTCATTATAAAACCCTTTCTTAAAGTAATTATATATTTATTCTATCATAAATTAGAAAAAAACAAACTCCCTGTTAAAGGAGTTTGTTTCT
Organism: uncultured Clostridiaceae bacterium; assembly: GCA_964564325.1. GTDB lineage: Bacteria > Bacillota > Clostridia > Tissierellales > Tepidimicrobiaceae > JAAZMA01. The sequence continues at coordinate 23,868 of CAZMBD010000008.1, read as the reverse complement.
CAGAAAAAATTAAAATATTAATGACCTACATTTTAAATTTTCTTAATTGGATAACTTATATTTTCATGACCTTATTGTATAAATCATCAAATTTTTTAACAGTTTTCGGATTTTCGCTTATATTTATTAAATAATTATCTATATCTTTATATTTAATATCCTTAAAAAATTCTTCAAATATTTCCTCCCCTCTATAAATATTGGTGCTTTCTGGGACATAAATGTTTCCTATTTTTCTTTGATTATTAAAGAAAAACAAACATGGCTTTAATGTAAATCTATCCCTATCATATCCATATCTTATCAGTAATTTTTCATATAAATAAGAATATGTTTTTATAAATTTTCTATTTATGTCAATGAACTTACCAGTATCATGATCATCATTATATTTTATCTCTGCATAGAAATAATTGTTTTTTTCATCTTTAAAAAACAAATCTATATCATGACTTAATTCGTATTCATCCTGTAGCTTGGATTGATTTTCAATGCAATTTTTATTAATCTCCTCTAATAGTAAGTTGAAATCACTTTCCAATTCCATATCTGAACTAGATATTGTCTGTCGACGAGTTATATATTCGTCTACTAAATTATCATTAATAACAGAAATTTTAAATTTTCCTGATGATAATCCACTAAGTTCATCTAAAATATAGTATTTTGAATGCTTTACTATTTCTTGAAATAATAATTCTATAAAATCTCCGAACTTAATATTCATTGATTGTAATAAACCATTAAAAACCCTATATCGTTTCGGTATAAAATGTGTTTTTCTCTCATGTCTTTTTCTAAATCTTTTATTTTATCATCATTTGCTGTATCCATTATTATTTTATTTATGGAATTGTCTATAATTAGTTTTACTTTTTCCATATTCCTAGCCCCTTTTAAATGCTATATTCTTTAAAATTTAATTCCTTTTCTCTGTATTTCTTTCTTAATTCGTCAATACTTTTTCTGTTTTTCTCCAAATACCAAAAATCCCAGCCATTGTGATTTTGCTTATTTAGAATTTTTGCTGAAGCCTTATGAATAGACAATTTTTCATTTCCTATTTGTAATAATCCATCGCTATCAATTGCTACTTTATTCTCACCATTTTTATCACATAAAATATCTCCCACATTAATATAATTTTTTTCTAATAATTCCGTAATTGCAACTCTTGGTGGTTTTATATCTAATATATTATTAATTAAAACTAAATCCTCTGATTGTTTTTGATTATTTAATCTATCTATTGAAGCATTACAGTATAAAATTTCCCTTTCTATGCCTATATACTTTCTTTTATATTTTAATGCAGCAGCACCTGTTGTAGCTGTCCCAGAAAACGGATCTAAAATAATATCTCCTCTTTTTGTTGAACTCAATACTACCTTTTCTAATAATTCCAAAGGTTTTTGGGTATTATGTAGCTTTTTCCCATCTTCTCCTACTAATCTTTCAGAGCCTGTACAAATTGGAATTTCCCAAACACTTCTATCTTGCTTACCATTATTTAGTTTTTTCATGGTATGATAATTAAAAGTAAATTTGTTTACATTATTTTTCTTAAACCATATTAATGTTTCATGGGCATTACAAAATCTTGCCCCAGAAAAATTAGGTACAGGATTAGTTTTTTCCCAAATAATATCATTAAGTATCCAAAAATCTAAGTCTTGAATTATATTCCCCAACAAATATATATTTTGAAATGAACCAATAACCCACATTGTCCCATCATCTTTTAATATTCTTTTGCATTCTTTTAGCCATTTAGTTGAAAACTCCTTATACTCCTCTAGACTATCAAATTTATCCCAAGCATCATCTACTCCCTTGAAATTACTACCATCTGTTCTCTTTAAAATTCCTTCTGTTTGCATATTATATGGAGGATCTGCAAATATCATATCAATAGATTTATCCTCCATCTTTTTTAATTCTACTATAGTATCACCATTTATTATTTTAAAATCTTTATTTCTCATAAAACTATTTCCTTTCTAATTAAATATACAATAAATCTATTAATGCCTTACCAATTTAATTTATAATTATATTCTTCGTCATTTTTCCTTATTATATTATTTAACTTTATATTATTATAAAGTTTTTCTATTCTATCTACAGACTACATAAGCATCAAAATATTTTTTATGGATTTCACAACCAGTAAAAATAAAGATATTACCATTAGGTTTTAATATTCGTTTAAAATCCTCAACAAAATCAAAAGGATTAATTTCTACTAAATCACACCATCCTAATGCAAATTTCTAAAAAATATTTTAGTTATATATATGATAGTACATTTATAGGATTTTGTCTATGTCTAGCTAATTTATCCATTATATTACTTTTAAATAAAATATACTACAACTAATTAGTAGTATAGTATAGTATATTATATTATAATTTTGTGGTAGAATAGATATAGTAAAAATGGAGGGATAAAATTGAAAAATAAAAATAAAATTATGATTACTAATAATAAATATGTATATGACAAGTACAAAGATGAGTTTGAAATAGTGTATAATGAAAGTTTTACATATCTAGATGTGCTAGAATATGTAAGAAATAAAGTTCATGATGGACATGAATTGATTACACATCCTCTATCTGGTTCTGTAAAACCAAATGAAACCCCTTTTAAAACTGTCATTATATCTAATAAAAAAGAGGTTTTAGATTTTAATAGTTTAAAAATTATTGAAGACAGTATAGCAACTTTCAAGAAATTTAAAACAATTAAACCTACTCCTAATTGGCCAGAAAGTATATTAGACGATTTTATGGTAATAGATTTATCTTTAATAGATAATGCTATAGGTCTAAAGCGAATGTAATACAAGAGAGATAAGACAGGGGATGATTCCTCTGTCTTATTACTGTGCACCTATGATCAACTATCCCCTAAATCAGATTCTAAGAATTTTTTCAATTCTGCCATAGCTTCTTCTTCGTCTTCCCCTTTTGTAATTAATTTTACTTTTTCTCCATGGGCTACTCCTAGACTCATTACTCCTATTATGCTTTTTCCATCTACTTTGCTTCCCCTTAGTTCTAAATATATATCAGATAAAAATTTATTTGATCTTTGTACAAATAATGCGGCAGGTCTAGCATGAAGTCCTACCTGTAAATTTACTTTTACATATTCTTCCTTCATTTCAATTCCTCCTCTTTCATTAATTTATCTGCAATTTCTTCTATTTTTCTAAATCTATGATTTATTCCAGACTTCCCTAAAGGAGGGTCTAACATTTTCCCTAATTCTTTTAGGCTAGCATCTCTATGATTTAATCTTAAATAGGCAACTTCCTGTAAATTCCTAGGAATATTTTCTATTCCTATTTTTTTATCTATTAATTCTATATTGTTTACCTGTTTTAATGAGGCATTTATCGTCTTACTTAAATTGGCAGTTTCACAATTTACCAATCTATTTATATTATTTCTTACATCTTTTAATACTCTAATATCTTCAAATTTTAATAATGCCTGATGAGCCCCTATTATATTTAAGATATCTACTATCTGCTCCCCTTCTTTCAAATAGATTACATAGTTTTCTTTTCTCTCTATTATTTTAGAATTTAAGCCAAAAGAATTTATTATATTTGAAAGCTCTTCGCTATATTCTTCATTGTTTGTAACAAATTCTAAATGATAACTTTTTTCTGGATTGCTAATGGAACCTCCTCCTAAAAATGCCCCCCTTATATAGGCCCGTCTACAACACCTGCTTTCAATTAGTTTTTCAGGTGTTTTATAATTTATAGTAAAGAAATTGTTAACATCATCTAAAAAGCCCACATCTTCTAATATCTTTTTGGTTATAGCTGTGCTATTTACCATTATAATATAATTATTGTTCTTTTTTAATTGTTTGTTTTTCCTAACCATGACTTCAATATTCGCATTATATATATTTTTAAGTAAAGTAAATATTCTTCTAGCTATGGCAGCGTTTTCAGTAACAAATTTTAATCTTATTTTCTTCATTTTATTGACTTGTATTACACCACTAATCCGAACAATTGCTGCCAATTCTGCCAATGCACAGCAACTATTTTCAATGGGTAATCTAGCCAATTCATTTTTCGTCATAGATGAAAAAGACATTTTATCTCTCCTAATTTTATATTTCATTATATAAATAATAATGCCTTATTTACTATTTTTCTTTCATCCTCATATTTCAATAATTCTTGTACTTTATCTATATGAACAAAGGTAGCTTCTACAAAACCTTCTTTCTTTTGTGGAACAGCTAACATATTATTTGTCTTCATTAAATACCAGTGAACTGTTTTATAAACAATTTCATTTCTTTTTATATTTTTATAAGTGTAGTGAACCATTCCAATATACTTTATGATCTCAGCCTTTACTTTGGATTCCTCTAAAACCTCCCTTAATGCAGTATCTCTTATATCCTCACCTTTTTCAATTCTCCCCTTAGGCAGTACCCAATCTCCATTAAACTTCCTTAATAATAAAATAGTATTTTTAAATACTACAACTCCTCCAGCACTTACCTCCTCTATCATTATTACCAACTCCTATTTCCCTGAGCTTTTGTACTTTATAAAGCCTTGCGATATTATAGCTATTATACTACAAAATTAAATATTATGCTAAAATATTTCAAATATTGTTTGAAATATAGTATTATAGTATTATAGTAATTAAAATAAATTTTATTGGAGGTAATGCAATGAAAATTGAAATGAATTATATATTAAACAAACTAGAAGAATTATTAAAAATTCCAAGCCCTTCAGGAGATACTCATAAAGCCATAGAATTTGTAGAAAATGAATTTAAGTCTATGGGAATATCTACTTATAGGACAAATAAAGGAGCGTTGGTAGCTACTATAGAAGGAGAAAATGCAGAAAAACAAGTAACTCTTTCTGGCCATGTGGATACCTTAGGTGGAATGGTAAAAGAAATAAAATCTGATGGAAGATTAAAATTGACTCAAATTGGTGGATATGTATGGAGTACTGTAGAAGGTGAATATGTAGTTATTGAAACTATGGAGGGTAAAAAATACACAGGAACTATTTTAACTACTGCAGCTTCCTCCCATGTTCATGGTGAAGAAACTAGAACTATAGAAAGAAATCAAGCTAATATGGAAATAAGATTAGATGAAAAGGTTAACAATGCTGAAGATGTAGAAAAACTAGGAATTAATATAGGAGATTTCATATTCTTCGACCCAAGAGTTATAATTACAGATAGTGGATTTATTAAGTCTAGACATTTAGACGATAAGGCTGGTGTGGCTTCTATATTAGGTATTGCTAAATATTTAGTAGAAAATAATATTAAGCCAAATTACACTACAAATTTCTTTATTAGTAATTATGAAGAAGTAGGACATGGTGCTAGTGCAGCAATACCAGAAAAGACTTTTGAGTTTGTTGCCATAGATATGGCTGCCCCTGGTGCTGGACAAACTTCAGATGAATATTCTGTAACTATTTGCGCTAAGGACAGTTCTGGACCTTATGACTTAGAATTAAAAAATAGATTAGTAAACTTAGCAAAGAAAAATAAACTAAATTATAAAATAGACATATATCCTTATTATGGCTCTGATGGCTCTGCTGCTTTACATGCAGGTCATGATTTAAAAGTAGGATTAATTGGTCCTGGAGTAGATGCCTCTCACTCATTTGAAAGAACTCATAAAGAAGCTATAGAAAACACTATTAAACTGGGAATATTATATTTAACAAAATAAAAGAAAATATTCCCAGGTTTAATTATTATATTAATACTTAAAATATATATATAGTCAAACGTTAGGGACTGTCCCTAACGTTTGTGTCCCTAACGTTTGAGAGGGACTTTGATTCAAACAAAAGGGACTGTCCCTACCGTTTGAGGCCTAACGTTTGATGGAGGTGAACTCATGAATATAAATGAGAGATTTATTATAAATTTACAGGGAAAATCTTATGTTACTTATGAGGGACTTTTGGACTTGGCTCATCAGAAAAACTTAAAATCTTTAGAGGTTGAAATAATTCAGTTTCCCAATAAGGAAAATAATATGACTGCCATATGTAAGGCTAGAGCCACTACTGAAGATGAAGTATATACTGATGTTGGCGATGCCAGTCCTCAATCTGTTAATGCTAATATCGCTCCACATTTAATTCGTATGGCTTCAACTCGTGCCAAAGCTAGGGTACTTCGAGACCTGACAAATATTGGTATGACAGCTATTGAGGAATTATCTTATAATGAAAATGTTTCTGAAACTGAAGAATTTTATAGTCCAGCAATGGATGAACCTCCAACTAAGAGACAATTGGAAACTATAAAAAAATTAGCTGAGGAATTAAATACTCCTATAGACTATAATAGTCTAAATAAGAAAACCGCTGGAAATTTAATTTCTAAAATGTTAGATCAAGTAAAAAAAGCCTAGTTCAAATTCTTAATAGGCTTTTTTTAATATTAATTAAAGTTTCACTTAATAATAAAGCATCATGACGAATATAATCTTTTTTAATATCTACTAAGTTTTTCTTTATTAATTGAATACCTTTATCCATTAATATTTCTTCATCTTTTTCTCCAAGAACTACAGGTTTAGAGCCATCTATGGTATATTTTTCTAAAACTTCCTCTGGTATTTCCTCTGTATTTACAATTACATAGTCTAAAAAATCTTCCTTACTATGTTTTAGTATGGCTTCTACATGATCTAGTACTGTATAATTATCTGTTTCTCCTGGTTGAGTCATTACATTTGTTATATATACTACTGTTCCTTTGGCATTATATATGGTATCTACCATATTGTTTACTAGTAAATTTGGAATAATACTAGTATATAGACTACCTGGTCCTAATACTATTATATCTGCTTCTTCTATGGCTTCTACTGCTTCTACTAATGGATAAGTAATTATAGGCTCCATATATACTCTGTTTATTTTGCTAGAAAGTTCGCGATTTCTTAAGGGTATTTCTGATTCTCCCTTTACAATTTCTCCATTTTCTAATTCTGCATATAATGTGACATTTTCCAAGGTCATAGGTAATACTTTTCCTGTAACAGCCAATACATTGCTAGTTTCTTTTATGGCCATTTCAAAACTTCCATGGATTTCATTCATTGCAGCTATAAATAAATTTCCAAAATTTTGGCCCTTGAGTACCCCCTCTTCAAATCTATATTGAAGTAGCTTTTCCATGGTTGGCTCTGTATTTGCAAGAGCTAATAAGCAGGAGCGAATGTCTCCTGGTGGAAGCATACCTAAATCTTCTCGAAGTACTCCTGAACCTCCCCCATCGTCTGCTACAGTTACTATGGCAGTAATATTAGAGGTATATTCTTTCAATCCTCGTAATAATACAGATAAACCTGTGCCACCACCAATTACCACTACCTTTGGTCCTTTGGACAATATTTTTTCTTTAGATATAATATTATTTATTTCCTCCATACTAAGATTATTATTATAACCTGTTTTTCTAACTCCATTTACTATATAATCAAAATATTTCTTAATAGAAATACTAATGAGAAATACCCCTAGTATAGAAAATAAAATTTTAGTACCTATACTATATTTAACTATCTTATTATATACAAAACTAGATAGGCCTATGGATAATAAGAATATTCCAAGTACTCCTGGTATTATCCAATCCCTATATATAAATTTAGGTTTTCTATCTCTTTCCATAAATAAAACTCCTCTATTCTAATCTATAATCCCTATGGCTTACAATAGTTCTATGACCCATATTCTTAAGTTTTTCTTCAATATCATTAGCTATAGCTACAGATCTATGTTTTCCTCCAGTGCAGCCAATTCCTATTATAAGCTGAGATTTTCCTTCTTCAATATAATAGGGAATTAAAAATTCTAACATATCTCTTAATTTTTCTATAAATATTCCAGTCTGTTTCCACTTAAAAACATAATCTCTTACATTTTTGTCTTTCCCTGTTAATTCTCTAAGTTCCTTTACATAATAGGGGTTTGGAATAAATCTTACATCGAAAACCAAATCTGCATCTAAAAGTATCCCATGTTTAAAACCAAAAGATACTACAGATATAGTTAATTTTCTCGATTCTTGACCTTCCAAGAAAATTTTAGCTATTTCCTCTTTTAACATACCTATGGTCAAACCAGAAGTATTTATTATATAATCCGAATGCTTTCTTACTTCCTGCAAATAAACTCTCTCTTTCTCTATACCGTCTATTATTCTACCACTTGAGTTTAATGGATGAGGCCTTCTCAATTCTTTATACCGTTTTATAAGTACATCATCCTCTGCTTCTAAAAATAAAATTCTATACTTTAATCCTTTTTTATTTAAATCGTTCAAGGCTTGAAATAAATCTTCAAAAAATATTCCTCCTCTTATATCCACTACTACAGCTACTTTTTCTATATCCTTTTTAGATTCATAGCAGAGTTCTGCAAATTTAGGGAGTAGGGCTGGAGGTAGATTATCCATACAATAATATCCTATATCCTCCATAGCTTTCATAGCTTGAGACTTTCCTGCACCTGACATTCCTGTTATTATAACAAACTCCAAAAAAACTACACCTCCATATTATCCTTTGCATTTCTAATTCTTTCTATTGGAACATTAGCCTTTAATGCTCTTTCTATGCCCATTTCAAAATCTCCAACTCTATCTGGATGATGAGCGTCACTATTTATGATAAAATCCACATCTGTTTTTAAAGCAATTTCTAAGTTTTCAATAGATAATTGACTATGATGTGAATTTATTTCCAATGCTGTATTGTTTTTATGAGCAATTTGAGCCACCTTTTCTATATCTAATTTTGCCTTAGAACCTGGATGAGTAATTACAGCAACAGGATACCTTTCTATTGCCTTTATTATTGCATTGGTATTTAATTCTATAGCTTTTTTCCTCACAAAAGAGAATATTTTAGAAATGGGATTTAAAAGATAAAAATAATACATAGATTTTCCATTCCTTGGAATTACTCCATAGTGAAAACCTAATAATAATATATCGATTATTTCAAGTATATCTTTATCCACATCTATATTACCATCATAGTCCATTACATTGGCTTCTACACCTAATAATATTTTAATGTCCTTATATTCCTTATTTAATTCATCTATTTCCTTTCTCATTTTAAATAAGTTTTCTTTTTTTACCCCATATAATTTATGTCCTGGTCCATGGTCACAAATGGCAATTTCCTTTAATCCTTTTTCTATTGCTGCCTCTACATTATCTCTTATAGTTCCCTTTCCATGGCTATATATGGTATGAGTATGATAATCACCTATTATCTTCATTTTTTCCCTTTCTAATCTCCTATTATTTTTACTTCTGTTTCTAATGATACTCCAAATTTATCTTTTACTATTTTTTGAACAGTTTGAATCAAAGTATAAACTTCTTCAAAATTTACTTCTCCAGCATTAATTATAAAGCCACAATGTTTTTCAGAAACTTGAGCATCTCCATATCTTAAACCTCTAAGACCTGCATCTTCAATTAATTTTCCTGCAAAATATCCTTCTGGTCTTTTAAAAGTACTACCTCCACTTGGATATTCCAATGGTTGTTTGGATTTTCGTCTATATGCTAAATCCTCCATTTTTTCTTTTATAATAGACTTATCTCCTTTTTCTAATTGAAACTCTGCAGATAGTACAATTAAATCCTCATCTACTACTTTTGAACCTCTATATCTAAAATTCATATCTTCATTGCTAATTTCTATTATATTATTACCCTTATCCAATGCTCTTACCTTATATACTATATCTTTCATTTCTCCACCATAGGCCCCTGCATTCATAGTAACAGCACCACCTACTGCACCAGGTATTCCACTGGCAAATTCAAATCCTGTTAGAGATTTTTCTAAAGTGTATTTTCCAATATCTGATAACAATGCCCCTGCTTCACAATTTATTCTATCTCCATCTATGGAAATTTTATTGTATTCATCAGCTATTTTAATAACTGCTCCCCTTATGCCAGTATCCTTTACAAGTAAATTAGTACCATTTCCCATAATAAAATACTTTATATTATTTTCTCTTAAAAACTTAATGGCATTTACTATATCTTTTTCATTCTTTGGTACTATCATTATATCAGCAGGACCACCAATTTTAAAAGAAGTATGATTCTTCATAAGTTCATCAAATAATATAATTCCAAAATCTACATTTTCAAATAATTTAAAACGTTCCTTCTTACCCAAAATACCACTCCTATATCTTTATTTATTTAAATTTTCTATTCTCATCTTAGCATCTTCAATAGCCTCATAGGATTTCTTTTCTCCTAATATTGCATTTCTTATTTCTTCATGGGCTATCTTTTCTATTTCCAAAAAATTCTCTATTAAAGGTATGTATTGAGTATACTGTAAACTTTCCTCTATTCTCTTCATTTTTATATTGTTCACATACATATCCTTTATATCAGTTTTCACTGTAAAAAGTCCTATATTTTCTAAAGTTTTTTGATTAGAATCTCTGGTTAAATATTTAAGAAATTTAACACACATATCTACTTTTTTGGGAACCTCACTTTTCACAACTCCATAGGAAACTATACCATTACTTAAGATAGTAGGAACTTTTTTGTCTCCTATAGGGAAATTGGCTACATCAAAATTAAATCCATTGCCAGTTTTGTATTGATTATCCAAATAGTTTACAATTCGAGAATCTCCGATATAAACTGCCGCACTTTTTTCTTTATAAAACATTTCCCAGGCAATTTCGTCATTAATTATACCAAAAAAATCTGGTAATATTCCATATTTATATTTTAAATCTATTAATTTTTCTAATCCCCTAATAGCTTTTTCTCCATAAAAATTGTAATTAAGTCTTTTGTAGTTTATAAATTCTCCACCATCAGAAAGAATGATTCCCCATATATTATAATTTCCAATATCCATTGGAGCTAGTAATGTATATTCTTTTATTATATCATTATCCTGATAGGATTGTTGAAAATTTTTAAGAATATCTATAAATTCCTCATAGGTCCAATTTCCATCTAGTGGAGGACTTATTCCACCTTCATTAAATTTATCTAAGTTTAAATACATACAATAGGTATTCAAACCTATTGGCACTCCCAATAATTGTTCTTTATAATATAGAGATCTAATAACTGTTTGTCTAAACTTTTCTAACTCCTCTTTTTCAAAATATTCATCTAAGGGTTCAAATATATCAAAATCTGAAAGCCTAGGATTTATAGGGATTATATCTCCCATATCTTTATCATCACTTGGTATAAGTTCTATATATACCCCTGGATTTGATCTTTCAAAAGCTCTTATCTTCGGTCTAAGCCAATTAGAAAATCCTTGTATATCCATATCCACAATCTTTATTATACCCTTATAAGGCTCTTCCACAACTTCTTCTAATTCTATAAAATTATTTATAAATAAATTATAAGACCAAATCAATATAAATGCTATTAATATAAAAGAAATAATTTTCCTCACAATGCCCACCTCCTACAATATAAATATTCATGTAGAATAAGCATTATGTAAGTAAAAAAGCTACTAAATTTAGCATAAAAAATCCCCCTTTCTAATTTTATTCTATTTATCTAGAAAAGAGAATTTTATTTGCCAAACCTTGTGAACCATAGAATCCAAAAATATCAGGCTGTATACTTGTATCTAATAGTAGAATATTCTTTATTTAACATCATAAATACTAATACAAATAAAATTGTAATTGGGAGCACTTTTTCAATTAATCACATCCTTTGTAACATTTATATTTAATTGAATTGATGTTTATCAGGTAAATTGCTCCACTTATTTATTCAACATTATATTGCTCCGTTACCAATAATTACATTTTCACTCTCCTTATCAAATAAATAAATATCATCATATCCAAAACCAAATTTTAAAACATCACCCTTTTTAGGTTCCTCTTTTGAATCTATCTTTGCAATTATCTTTTCATATCCTACAATTACATGTACAAAGCTTTCTGCCCCTGCCATCTCTATTATATTAACTTTACCTTCAATACAATTTGCTACAGATGAATTTTCTTTTATTATTTTTAAACTTTCGGGCCTTATTCCCATCACTATTTCTTTTCCTATGTAGCCTTTTTCTTTAAGTTTTTTACCTTTTTCTTGGTTTAGTCTTACCTCTAGACCTACTGTTTTAAGATAGACTATGCCATCAACTTCCCCTACATTTGCATTTATAAAGTTCATTTGTGGGCTTCCTATAAAACTTGATACAAATATATTTAAAGGCTTGTAATAGAGTTCTTTCGGTGTTGCAACTTGTTGGATATACCCATCCTTCATTACTACAATTCTCGTTCCCATGGTCATAGCTTCGGTTTGATCATGGGTTACATATATAAAAGTTGTTTCTAATTTGTTATGCAATTCTATTATTTCCATTCTCATCTGAACTCTTAATTTAGCATCCAAATTAGAAAGGGGTTCATCCATCAAAAATACTTTTGGGTTTCTTACTATAGCCCTTCCTAAAGCTACTCTTTGTTGCTCTCCCCCTGATAAGGCCTTTGGTTTTCTATTTAGTAAATCCTCTATACCTAATGACTTAGAAACCTTTTCTATCCTTTTTGCAATTTCATTTTTAGGTACCTTCCTAAGTTCCAAACCCAATGCTATATTTTCATAAACTGTCATATGGGGATAGAGAGCATAGTTTTGAAATACCATTGCAATATCCCTATCCTTTGGAGGAATATTATTTACCAACAAATCGTCTATATATAATTCCCCTTCTGTTATATCCTCTAATCCTGCAATCATACGAAGTATCGTAGATTTTCCACAACCAGAAGGACCTACTAAAACTATAAATTCTTTATCCTCTATTTCAAGATTAAAATCCCTTACCGCCTGAACATTTCCCTTATACGTTTTTTGTATATTCTTAAATATCACTTTCCCCATAAAGTTCCTCACCCCTTGTTTTTAATTCAGTAAAACCCCTTTCTGCTAATTTGAATTTATCATTTATATAATTTAATGAGGCTAATAATAGTCCCATTAATAAAATAATTGATATAAGAAAATACCTTTTTCCTATTTTAAAAAGTTCTATATAAATTTTCCCATATCCAGCTGCTGTTTCGATATATTCCCATATAAATCCATTATTAGTTTCAAGATAAAATTGGAAATCAAATATATCCGTAGGTGGTAAAAATCTACTTGGAGTTGATAATCTAAACTCAAGTATTGTTCTTAGTAAAAATAACCAAATAAATCCTAGTAAAATTAAATTTAATATCTGTAATAATATTGTTGTCATGTTTTCAAAAAAAATTTCTTTGCCATATTTCCTTTTTATTTCTTTTTTATATCTTTTTATATTTAGTTTTACAAATTGTATTATATAATCTGTAATAAATATTAATGCTGATATTTCAAACAAAAATATAAATCCATAATAGTATTTTGACAGATTCTTCCCCGTTTCTGTAAAATCTATAATTTTTATTTCTGTTTGTTCCTCATCTAAGATTATTTTTATATCTTCTAAAAGTTGTTCTTTTATAAACTTTTTTCTATTTGTATCTTTAGCCCTGAATTCAAGACTATAAAATACCTTTCCGTCTTCTTCCAAATCTTCTGGAATATCCCCCTTGATCACATATAAATTTTCTGTTTTTATTTTCGGATATTTTGCGTTTTCATATATACCAACTATTATATATCTCTTCTCTAAAATATTTATTGTATCCCCTATAAATAAAGGTTCGTTTCTTTCTTTTGCAAATTTTTCACTTATAATTATTTGATTCTTTTCTGTAGGCCATATTCCATCAAGAATTTCTATACTATTTATTTGAGTGTAGTTCTCATCTATTCCTATTATATTTATACTTGCCCCCTCGAAAAATATATTCCTTTCTTCAATTTGAGATAATATATATTTCTCTTCTATTGTTTTCATTTCTCCTAATATTTTTTGATAGATTTCATTTTTATTTTCAAATCTTAGTTCAATTTTTAGTGGAAAACTTTCTGCCCTATTTTTTATATCCCTTTGAATTAGGAATAATAATAAGATTAAAATTGATAATAATATTATTAAAATTATTTTAACCTTATTATTATTTTCTTTTCTATTTATCATTTCCCCTGCTCCTTCCTTCTACTACCCTTACATTCATCCCCTCCTCCAAGGGCTTACTCGTCCATTTCACTATTTCCGAATTATATGGTAATACTCCCATTACTGCAGCTTCATATCCATTTGTTGTATTTATTTGTATATTTATTTTTGCTACTTGATCTCTTCCCCTTATAGATTTTTCCTCACTTATTACATATATTATAGTTTCTTTCCCTTCGTATATTGCACTATTAGGTATAATCATAGTATGGATGCCCAAGGATTCACTCTTTTCATCAGATGGATCTTGGATTATTTCACCTTTTCTTATTTTAGTTACCTCTACCTCAGGTGTCATAATATATGAAATTTTCTGTGTAATTAAAGTGAATGATAACATCATTACCATAAAAATTATTATTTTACTTTTTGTTCTTTGTTTCTGGGTTGTCCTCCCATTTAATTCATTTATATAGGTAATATCATCCCCTATATCAAAATTTGCCGATAGGCTTATTCCCTGTGTTAAATCTTCATAGGAAAATTGATATAAAAGTAATGGTAGTATGCTAAATATTGTTCCCGCTGCAAATGCTATTTCACTAAATTCTTCTGTTGAATTTAAGGTTACTGATAGTGGCATATAATATTTATCTTTTATAAAAACTAATGGTTGTTCTACTATGGACCAATAATTTATAAATAATAGAACTATAAGAGCCGATACTATTGAACGGCATAACGGCATCACAATTTTAAGAAATAGTTGAAACTCATTTAGTCCATCTACTTTTCCTGCATCATATATTTCTTTATTCATGCCTCTCATATACTGTACCATTAGGAATGTTCCAAAGGTTGAGAATACATTTGGTAATATTACTGCCTTAGGGCTATCTATTATATTTAATGCCTTCAAAGTTAAATATTGAGGTACTATAGTTGCCTGGAAAGGCATTAGCATTAAGATTATATATAACCAATACAGGAATCCCTTAGCCTCAAATTGAAATCTACTAAATCCGTATGCTCCAAGCAAACTGATGGGAATATTTATTCCGATTATTATGAAAGTATAAATTACAGAATTCCAAAATCCTCTAAAAAAATCTTCGGTCTGAAATAAAACTCTCCCAAATTGTGTTAGGCTAAATCCCCCATCATAACTTTTAAATGAGTTTACCACCATTAATATCATGGGAAGAAGACACACCATTGATATTAAATATATCAGAATATTTTTTAATATTTTTTTCGCCATATCTATCCCCCTATTCCTCTAAAAACCTTTCTTGAAAGTTTAAAAATATTGATATTAAAATGGATATTCCTATTATTAATATAAAGGCTGCCGTACTTAATCTCTGATAGTTTAGCTTCAAAAAATTGTTGTTCATAAAATGTTGTAATGAATATACTGTTTTTGGTGGATAGCTTCCATAAAGCCCATATATTTCTCTAAACATTTGAAATGAATTTGTTATACTAAATATTACAACAAAAAATATTATTGGTGCAATTAAAGGCACTACTATTTTAAAAGAATATTTTAGTTTTGAGTTAGAATCTAATAGGAATGCTTCCTTATATTCTTTTTCAAGGGTCGAAATTGCACCTGTAAATATTACAATCATATAACCCATATTCTTTACTATAAAAATAAAAATCAGGAGTCCCATTGCATGCTTTTCTCCTAAAAAATCTATGGTATTACCTCCGAATGATTGTATTATTTTGTTTAGAATCCCCTCATTATCAAATAATGTTTTCCAACCCATAAGTGCTGATGCAACAGGGACAATTAAAGGTGAAAGTGTAGCCCATCTTGGAAATGCATAAAGCTTATCTGACATTAATATGCTTAAAAATAGTGAGGTTAAAGTAATCAATGGCACACCGATTAAAATAAATTTCAATGTATTTTTTGTTGCAAGTCTAAATGTAGGGTTTTCAAATAAATCCTTAAAATTTTCAAGCCCAACAAATTGAATATCCGTTACACCTTTGGTAAAAGTGTAATAAAAGCTCATAAAAAAAGGGACTATATAGAATAAAAGAACACCAATAAAGCCTGGAAGAATAAAAAACCATGCCTTCATCCTTTCTTTTCTCATTTATAACACCTCCTCTACCACATTTAAGTCTATATTCTTAAACAATTCACAATAAAGTTCACTATTCTGAACTAAATAATTATGGTCACCCCTCTCTATTACAACTCCCTTATGGATTAAAAATATTTCATCACATTCTATAATTGAGGATACTTTATGGCTTATAAGAATTACTACTGAATTTTTACTCAATTCCTTTAGAATAGATAATATAAGTTTTTCAGATTTTCCGTCTAAATTTGCAGTTACCTCATCAAATATATAAATTTTAGTATTTCTTAACAATGCACGGGCAATGCTAAGTTTTTGTTTTTGTCCACTTGAAAGTGTTAGTGCTCCCTCTCCAATTATAGTTTCATATTTTTCAGGAAGCATACTTATGTACTCATCTAAATCAACTTTTTTACATACTTCAATAATCTCTTTATCACTGGCACTACGATCTCCAAGTCTTATATTATTTAATATAGTATCATTAAAGAAAAAATCTTCTTTTTGTACATAGGTTATATTTTTTCTTAGCTTCTCTTTGGGTATGTCCTCATAACTCACCTGTATCATATTTTTCATAATCTTTTGTTTTAAGCCTTATTATTTTGTCAAACATATCGCTTTGAACTTTTTTTGACATTTTAAAACTTAGAGTATTGCCTAAATAATCTTCATAAATTCCTAATAAAGTTGTAAATATTGTTGTAGAAAAGTATATCTCAATTAGCTTTATTAAATACTCCATATTGGAGGAAGAAATACTATCAAGCATTTCACCATATATATATGGATTTATATTTTTTATAAAAGTACCTCCAAATATCATCAGAACTAAAAATATCAATTTATTTTTTTCTGGATAAATATACTTTTTAATGAAATTTTTTAGTTTTTCATTGTCATCTTTATTTTTATTAAATTTCATGTTAATTTATGCGTCTCCCTATCGTTATTTGAAATTTTGTTTTTTATTTGCATATAATATGTATATAGCCTTGTAATCTTTAAAGATTACAAGGCTTTGTTTTTACTCATTAAGCCTTAAATCCACATTTTCCTGTGCCTTTTTTATTGCTTCTTCTATTGAAATTTCATCTTTCAGATATTCCATAATTGGATCTTCAATATCTTTTTTAAAATAATTTACATCATATAAAAAGTCTACTTTCTGTGAATTGTTTATAGTGACATCTTCAAATTCTTCTAATAATTCCTTCGGATATTGATTTTCAAATACATATTTGTATCCATTGATAAGTTTCTGTTGTGCAACAGTATTTAAAGGAATACCTCCTAACTGAGGGTCTTGCTGAATATCCTGTTCTAACAAAAAGCTTAAAAATTTCCAAGCACTTTCCTTTCTTTCCGAACGACCATTGATAGAATACATATTATTGCTATGCCCTCTACGGTTAGTGTTTTTTTCTCCCTGAAACAATGGAATATAGGTTTTTTCCGTCCCATTAATATTTGACTCGCAAAAATACTTTATTTGATCTCTCATATTACGTTCGTGATCAAGCATATACCGGAGCAAGGAATCATAGAACGAATAATCTGAATGTATGCCAGGACTTTCAAGTGCAAAATTTTTACTTTTGGAGCATTCCTTAAATTCTTTCATTAGATCAACAAACCACTTTTCATTTAAATTTGCCTTATTTTTATCTAAATCAATCAAATCTGGCATATTTGCCATTAGAATATCATCTAATGCAACTTTTTCTGGGTTTTCCCCAATAAACAAATGGGAATTTGGGGCTTTTTTCTCTATTACTTTTATCCATTTTAAAACATCACTCCATTTCAAACGATTATAGTCTACATGTAAACCTACTTCTCTAGCTAATTCCTCATTGATTTCATAATAGTAATATGAAAAACTAACTGGAAGTCCTCGAATAGCATTATCTATCTTAATTCCTTCCAAAACTTTCTTGTTTAATTCATCATAACTAGGATCTTTTTCTATGTAAGGTGTTAAATCTTCAAAGGCATCTGTTCGAAATATATCCTCGTAAACAAGCCCTACAAGTCCTGTAGCCACTACATCTCCGATTTCTCCAGTCAAAATATCCATAGCCAATTGTTCTGCATATTCTTCTCTATGATTTGAAAATTGTTGGCTATTATTATAGGTATAATTATACTCTACCTTTTCTTCTGGATATTTTAATTCGTATGCTTTAATCGCATTGACTAAGAAATCGTCTTTGTAGGGTGCTGTAATTGTCAAAGTTATTGTTTTTTCAGTATTATCCCTTCTTGCCTTTTCTCTATATGCAAAAAATTTATACCGATTACCCTCCTCCATATCTACGCTTCTCAGAACAAGATAAATCTCCTCATTTTCTCCAACATAAAAATCCCAAATCCAACATGTAGAACTTGAGGACATATAAGATGAATCTTCACCAAATATAAAAATATCCTCTAACTCTTCTCCACTTTCCCCATCATATGCAGTGATCTTTCCCTCACGGAAAGGGTATAATGCATAAACCCTATCTCTAGATGAATTATAGCTAATATCAGAAACAGCACTCGTATGTTTTTGGTATATTTTTTCAAAAGTATTCCCATCAAATTTTATATAATATGTGTCATATAAATCAGGATCTCCACTTTTCTCATCCTTAAGATAAGTTTTTCCTTCTGTTCCCAAAAATAAATTTCCATCCTTATCTAATTCAAGACCCTTATTACACCCAATAAAAGTTTTAAGGAGGATTCCATCTTTGGTATAAACTTGAAAGAAAGCTTCATCTCTCCTTTCCAGCGCATGCCCCCCAAAATAAAGATTTTTATCATCTACCCTCATATTTCGTATATCTAAATAAAGTTCCTTATCTTCCACCTCATCAAATCCCTCTGCTCCTTTAAAGTTTTCTAATACAATTGGTGAACTTGTCTCCTGTCCATTTTCATCAAAAGATTTTACTATTGTCTGTTTTAAATCTTTATAATATTTGATAGTCCAAAATATATTTTCTTTATCAATCCACAGTCCATCATAGTCATACATGTCTTCATTGGGAAATTCATAAATATAATCCCCCGTTTCCATATCCATCAAAGACATTTTTTGATTTTCAGGATTTTTAGAAATTCGAACGGGTTTGTCTTTAAATGTCATAATCCAGATATGTCTTATATCTTCAAAAGTTTCTTCTCCCATAGATTCTTCAATATAATATAGTCTGTCATCCTCAATATCTTCAATAATATTAGTAGTTTCCTCTATGGAATGAGAAATTTCTTCACTTTTATCATTATCTTTCCGTGTATTGTTAAAAATTAATGTACCAGTAGCAATAACTAATATAATAGCAATAACTAATGCAATCTGTTTTTTTCTTTCATTGTCTCTCACAAAATTCCCTCCCCAGAAACATAAAGTCTAGTTTAATATACCTTTTTAAGGCTATCTAATTACTATAATATGTATTTTTCAAAGTTCATGTCTTTTTTCCATTAAATTATCTTCGCTTTATGAACAATATCTTGTATTAAAATTAT
Organism: uncultured Clostridiaceae bacterium; assembly: GCA_964564325.1. Taxonomy (GTDB): domain Bacteria; phylum Bacillota; class Clostridia; order Tissierellales; family Tepidimicrobiaceae; genus JAAZMA01. The sequence goes on along the minus strand of CAZMBD010000008.1, from coordinate 4,092 downwards.
CCTAGCTATTTTTAATTATTTTTAGAAATACTTTAGAAATTTTCCCTTATAAAGCCTCTATTCCCCTTTACATATTCCCCATTTAATTCTATAATATATAATAAATAGGACTAGTTCAACCAGATTAAAATCAGGTTTGTCCTAAATATTGTATTTAAAGGGGTTGAGTATTTTGTATTACGATCTTAAAAGCTTTGGATCAGAAATACGTAAGATTAGAAATAGTCTAGAACTTACCCAAAATGATTTAAGTAAATTATCTAATATACATAAAGATACTTTAAGAAAAATAGAAAATGGTAAAGTTCTGCCTTCACAGGGAACTTTAGATTCATTATCTCCTGTATTAAAAAAAGATTTAAATAAACTTCTACTTAATTATAGATTCTATGATTATGATGCTTTTGAAGAAATAAAAAATAGATTAGAATTAAAAATAGATAAAGATGAATATGAGACCCTAGATATAGAATTAGAAGATTTAAAAATTTTACTTAATAGCACTTCCCATCCATATTTTATCAATCAAATTAATCAGTCTATATTACTAATAGAATCTATAATATTAAATAAAAAATATAATAAACCTAACGAGTCTCTTAATAAACTAGTAGATGCTATAAAAATAACTACTCCTAATTTTTCACTCAATAACTATGAATCCTTTGTGTACAATTCCATTGAATTAAGAATCTTAATGAATATAGCCCTTTTAATAAATAAACTAGAATCTACAGAAAAAAGTCTGAAAATTATGGAATTTTGTATGGAGTCTATAGATCAAAATGATTATCTATATCCTAAAATCTGTTATAATCTAGCCTATACTTACCATAGACTTGATTTACATAAAAAAGCCTTAGAATACTCTAATCTAGGCATAGATTATTGTATTAAAAATCGAAATTATAATGGATTAAATCATTTATACTTTAGAAAAGGTATTGCTGAGTATCTTCTTGGATATAATAATTATAAGGATTCATTAAAAAAAGCCGTGAACTTTTCTGAAATGTTAGATCAACATGATTTAAAGAATATTATTATAGTAAATTGTAAAAAACTTTATGATATAGATATACCATTATAATAAATTATCTTCTATCTCGAAACTATTCCATTCAATATAATCATCTTCTGCTACTATAAATATATCATTTTGTTTTTTAAGACTGGTAACAAATAATGTCATCATAGTAATTGCTAATAAAAACCTTTTAAACACTATCCTACCTCCTTTCCCATAAAAATTATATTTGTCTTTATTATACACCAAAGAAAATATAAAATAAACCAGATTCAAATCGGGGTTGCATATATAAAAAAAGCCTATGGCTTTTGGCCATAAGCTAATTTTCTCTTTTATTTAAAACCATTATGGATAAACCTATAAATACTGAAGATACAACAAATAATAGAACTACTGCTAAGGGTAAACCAATACCCAGAGCCCCTAAAAACATTTTTTCTGTTTGCATATATAAAAAAATATTGGCTCCAACTATATATGATTCTTTAGGTAAAAATAAATTAGTTGATAATACAATTAAGCCTATAATTGGGATTATTAAAGAAATCATTTGGTTTTTGTGTAAATGTCAACTCAAAAATGGCTCTTCCTCAAAGATATATAATATACTTGGGTATTGCAGGATTTAAATATTATAGAAAAACCTCTTTTTTTAGAAATAAGATTAGCAAAATATAGATGTGAAAATCCAGAATGTAGAACTAAAATCTTTAGTGAAAGTATAGAGGATTTTGCAGGACCTAAAGCACGTAGAACTAATAGATTGAATAAAATGCTAACAAATTTTGCATTAACTGAAAGTGCTGAAGCAGCATCTAGAAAATGTAGTAGCATTAATATCAATATATCTGGAGATACGTTATTAAGATTATCTAAGAAATGGGATCCAGACATAGATAAAAGTTCTATTCGGGCCATAGAGATAGATGATTTTGCCTTTAAAAAAAATATAATTACGGAACAATTATAATTGATTTGGAAACTGGAAAGGTAATAGACCTTTTAAATACAAGGGATCCAATAGACGTGCAAAAAGAGCTAGATAGATATGAAAATCTTGACATAATCTCAAGAGATAGGGGGTATTCTTACAAATCAGTATCAGAACATTGCACTCATATAGCTGATAGATTTCATTTAATAATGAATTTATCGGATGCAATAATTAAAGAAATAAAAAAAATATTGCCGACACAAATTATCTTAAAGACTAAAATAGAAAATGTTGAATCAAAGCCATCTGAAGAAAATGCAAAAGAATATACTTCTAAGCAAATAGAAAAGCAAAAAATAATATTAAAATTAAAAGAAGAATATAAATTAGATAGGAAAACAATATCAAAATATATTAAGTCTATAGACATAGAGAAAATTAGTGTTTACGATGTTAGCAACAGAAATTTTAGTTATTTAGATAACTACAAATCAAAAATAATAGAGTTATACAATATAACTAGAAATATCTCTGAAGTATATAGAAAACTTGAGAGTAAAATATCTAATTTAAAATATTCTACCCTAAGGCACTATATATCAAAAATTAAAAAGGATAATCGAGAAAATAATAATCAGGAGAAGGGATCTATAGTTAAAGTAAGTAGAAGTCAAATAATAAGATATATACTTAATTGGAAATACAAAGAAGAAATAGTAGAAGATATAAACAAAGCATTAGAAGAATATCCAGTATTAAAAAAATATAAATATTTCTATCAAAGATTCAAGGAATACCTAACTAACTTAAATGTATTATGTTTGTTAAATCTGTTAAACAGTAATCATGAAGAAGAATGTATAAATAAATATATCTTATCATTAAAGAAAGACTGGGAAGCAATAATAAATGCAGCTTCAATTGCTTTAAGTAATGGTGTAACGGAAGGTAATGTAAATAAAATAAAACAAATAAAAAGGGATATGTATGGCAGAGCAAGTTATGAATTATTAAGAAAAAAGGTCATATATCAATCTTTATTTTCATGATATTAATAACCGATTATGAGGAAGAACCAGTTTTGGGTTGACAAATACAATTCAGGTTTAATGCATTTTTTAATACCTATAAACCTTTATTTTTTACAACCAAACCCACACCAAGAACCTGTACCTGGGCACTTAATTCCACATATGGAACCAGGCTTGCAAACAGCCCCACAGATGCCACCCGATGGTGTATCACCATTATCATCCATATCAGATATTAATTGCTCAATGTTTATTTCTTCAAACTTAATCATAACATTACCCCTCCTATCAATCCTTTTCTAACTAATCCCAAGTGGAATCACAATATCCACCACAACCCAATCCTACACACCACACACCACAACCGCCTCCTATGCCCAGACAACCTAATCCAATACCTAGGCAACCAAGACCAGCATTAGGTTCTATTTTTGAAGAATCATTTGTAGCTTTCAAATCGTATTCCTCAAATAAAATAAGCCTATTATCGTCCATCCCATACACCCCCTTTATTTATATACTACTATTTATATATTACTGAAATTTTATTTATCTTTTAGCCTTCTTGTCTAAATAAATATAGAAAAAAGGTAAAATATTACTCATCACAGCTATAATAATTGAAGAAATGATCATCAATTTCTTTAACTGCATTTGTCTCAAAAGCATTAAATAATTGTAAACAACAATTGCTATAAGAATACCTATAAATATATTATAAACTTTAATTACTATCTCTGGATTATAACTTTTTAATTCATATTTTATATAGTCCCAAGTAATATTTGAATAAAAACTAAAAAATAATATAAACAGAAAAAAAGAAGTCTTATTTCCCTTAAATATAGAAATTACCCCAATGAACCCAAGTGAACCTGCCAATATATTTTTAATTATCTTTTTCTTCATTATTTCACCTCCTTTTTATAAAAACTATATTTGTCTTTATTATACACCAAAGAAAATATAAAATAAACCAGATTCAAATCGGGGTTGCATACATAAAAAAAGCCTATGGCCTTTCGCCATAAGCTTTTTTATTTATTAATCTTCTGCCATTTTCTTATATTTTTCGTATCTTTCCTTAGCGTCCCTTT
>CAZMBD010000007.1:8834-34170 GCA_964564325.1 uncultured Clostridiaceae bacterium | reverse complement strand
CAATAGGTGCAGGTATTGCAATGATAGCAGGTTTAGGACCTGGGATTGGTCAAGGTCGTGCAGCAGCATCAGGTGCTGAGGCAGTAGGTAGACAACCAGAAGCAGCAGGAGAAATAACTAGAACTATGCTTCTAGGTCAAGCAGTAGCAGAGACAACTGGTATTTACAGTTTGTTAATTGCTATAATTCTTCTATTTGTTAGACCACTATTAAAAGCATATATAGACTTAGGATTATAATTTCAGGGGCCCTTGCGGCTCCTAATCTTGAAATACCCTCATGAAAAGGAGGTTTTAAATAATGGAGATAGATGTAAGGGTCATACCAGAAGGTATGTCTATGCTTTTGACCTTAGGAGCATTCCTAGTATTGTTATTAGGACTTAGAAAATTATTATATGAACCAGTTTCAAAAAAATTAAATGAAAGACAAGAAAATATTCAAAAAAATATAGATGAAGCTAAAATTACTAAAGAGGAAGCTTTAGCATTAAAAACTCAATATGAAGAAAAAATCCAAGAAGCTAAGGGTGAGTCTCAAACCATTGTAGAAAATGGTAGAAGACGTGGTGAAGAAATAAGAGAAGATATAATATTAGAAGCTAAAGAAGAAGCCAATAAAATAGTAGATAAGGCAAAAAAAGAAATTCAAATAGAAAAAGAAAAAGCCCTAATGGATGTACAAAAGGAAGCGGGAGAAATGGCTGTACTTATTGCTTCTAAAATAATGCAAGAAAATTTAGATTTAGCTTCTCAACAAGATTTAATTAACAAATTTATAGATGAGGTAGGTACATCTAAATGGCAAAATTAGTAAGCAATAGATATGCTAATGCCTTATTTGAAGCTGGTTTAGAATTAGATAAATTAAAGGAATTTCAAAAGAATTTAGAATATATTAATAATGTTTTAGAATATGAGCCTAAAATTCAGGCTATACTTTCTCATCCAAAAATTTCAAAGGATGAGAAAAAAGATTTATTAAATAATATATTTGGCAAAAATGTATCTCAGGAAATGTTAAATTTTCTATATATAATAGTAGATAAAAGAAGAGAAAAACATTTAATGGAAATAGCCAAAGAATTTAATAAATTATTTAATGAACAGGAAAATATTATAGAAGTTACTGCCATAACAGCAGTACCTATGGATAGTAAATCTCAAGAAAAGCTTAAAGTAATTATTGGGAATAAGATGAGTAAAAATATAAATTTAAAGAATATTGTAGACCCTAGTATATTGGGCGGGGTACTTTTAAAGATTGAAAATAAAATTATAGATGGAAGTATAAAATCTCAATTACAAAATATTGAAAGAACTATTAAGACAGGAATATTATAGGAAAGCTGGGGTGAGAAAATGGAGTTAAGACCAGAAGAAATCAGTTCAGTTATAAAAGAACAAATTAAAAATTATGAAAAGAAATTAAATATGGTGGATGTAGGTACTGTGATCCAAGTAGGAGACGGTATTGCAAGAATTCATGGATTAGAAGCTTGTATGGCTGGAGAATTAATAGAATTTCCAGGTGAAGTTTATGGTATGGCACTTAACTTAGAAGAGGACAATGTAGGTTGTGTACTTTTAGGTTCTGATAAGAATATTAAAGAAGGAGATATAGTTAAAAAGACTAATAGAATAGTAGAGGTCCCTGTAGGAGATGTAATGATAGGGAGAGTTGTAAATGCCCTAGGTCAACCTATAGATGGAAAAGGACCTATTAATGCTACTAAATTTAGACCAATTGAGAGGATAGCTCCTGGGGTTATCACTAGAAAATCAGTAGATCAACCACTACAAACAGGAATAAAATCCATTGACTCCATGTTCCCAATAGGTAGAGGACAAAGGGAACTTATTATTGGAGATAGGCAAACAGGGAAAACTGCAATAGCAGTAGATACTATTATCAATCAAAAAGATCAAGATGTTGTATGTATATATGTGGCCATAGGACAGAAAAAATCTACAGTAGCTCAAATAGTAGATGTATTGGAAAAACAAGGTGCTATGGATTATACTATAGTAGTTTCAGCTACAGCTAGTGAATTAGCACCATTACAATATATTGCACCCTATGCAGGAGTTAGTATGGGTGAAGAATTTATGGATAATGGTAAAGATGTGTTAATAGTATATGACGATTTATCCAAACATGCCATTGCATATAGGGCAATGTCATTATTATTGAGAAGACCACCAGGAAGAGAAGCTTTCCCAGGAGATGTATTCTATCTACATTCTAGATTACTTGAAAGATCAGCTAGATTAGATGAAAAATACGGTGGTGGAAGTATTACAGCACTTCCAATTATAGAGACTTTAGCAGGAGATATTTCAGCCTATATTCCAACCAATGTTATTTCCATTACTGATGGGCAAATATTCTTAGAAACAGATTTATTCTTTGCAGGACAAAGACCAGCGATAAATACTGGACTTTCTGTATCTAGAGTAGGAGGAGCAGCTCAAATCAAGGCTATGAAAAAAGTAGCAGGAAGTTTGAAACTAGAATTGGCTCAGTACAGAGACTTAGCAGCCTTTGCTCAATTTGGTTCAGAATTAGATAAGGATACGAGAGAAAGACTTGCTCAAGGGGAAAGAATAATGGAAATACTTAAACAACCTCAATATAATCCAGTTTCTGTAGAACATCAAGTTGTAATTTTATATGCAGTGCTAAATAAATATCTAACAGCTGTTCCTGTAAGTGAAATAGGACAATTTGAAAAAGAGTTTTTAAATTTTATAGATAATAATTACCCTGAAATAGTGGATTCTATAAGAGAAACTAAAGATTTAACTGAAGAAACTGAAGCGAAAATTGTGGAAGCTATAGAGGAGTTTAAGAAAAGTATGTAGCAAGACTAATACAAGGGACGGTTCTTTAGAGCCTACCTTAGTTTGCTTCAAACGCTAGGGACAGTCCCTAACGTTTGACAAACGCCAGGGACTGTCCCTAACGTTTGCCAATTGAAGAAATGAGGTGAATATATGGCGGAATCCACACGAGATATTAAAAGAAGAATTAGGGGAATTTCTAATACTAGGCAAATTACTAAAGCTATGGAATTAGTATCCTCAGCAAAACTAAGAAGAGCTAGGGAGCAAATGGAAAAGTCTAGACCCTATTATAATACAGTTTATTCAAATATAAGAAATGCTCTTTCAACTGTAGGAAATATAAAACATCCCTATTTAGATGTAAGAGATGTAAACAAATCCCTCTATATAGTAATAACTGCAGATAGGGGATTAGCAGGAGGATTTAATTCCAATATTATTAGAAAAGTAGAACATGATATAAAGGATAAAAAAGATAAAATTTATTTAATTACAGTTGGATTAAAAGGTAGAGAGTATTTTAAAAGAAGAGGATATAATGTGGTGGAGGAATTTGTAGGAATAACAGAGGAACCTTATTTTTCTGATGCTCAAGAGATTGGGAAAATTGTAATGGATATGTATAGAAAAAAAGAAATAGATGAAGTAAAAGTAATTTATACTCAATTTGTCACTACAATATCTCAAGAAGTAAAAGAGTTAAAACTTCTTCCTAATGAGGAGATTAAAAAAGATATAGAGGTAAAAAATTCAGTAGTAGAATTTGAACCTTCGCCAGAGGAAGTATTAGATTATTTAATCCCAAAATATATTGAATCCGTAATATACGGAGCATTAATTGAATCTTCTAGTAGTCAACAAGGTGCTAGAAGAACTGCTATGGAGTCTGCAACTGACAATGCAGATGAAATGATAGATGAATTGCAATTAAGCTACAATAGAGCACGTCAAGCTGCTATTACTGCAGAAATATCAGAGATTGTTACAGGTGCTGAAGCTCTTAAGTAGCAAGGAAAGGAGTGTGGGATATGGAAAAGAACATAGGCGAAATAGTATCCGTTATAGGTCCTGTAGTGGATATTCGATTTGATGAAGAAAATTTACCTAAATTATTAAACGCAATTGAAATAGATAATCATGGCGAGAGACTTATAGTAGAAGTGGCTCAGCATATTGGAGATGATACGGTAAGATGTGTTTCTATGGGTCCAACAGATGGACTTATGAGAGGTATGGAAGCTAAAGATACTGGTGAACCCATAGCTGTACCTGTAGGAAAAGAAACCCTAGGAAGACTTTTTAATGTATTAGGTGAACCTATAGATGAAAAGGGAGAGGTAAATGCAAAAATGACTTCTCCTATTCATAAGCCAGCACCATCCTTTGAAGAACAAGATACTTCTACAGAAATATTTGAAACGGGAATTAAAGTAGTAGATTTAATTGCTCCCTATTCGAAGGGTGGAAAAATTGGATTATTTGGTGGTGCCGGAGTAGGAAAAACTGTTTTAATCATGGAATTAATAAACAATATTGCTCTTCAACATGGTGGAATTTCCGTATTTGCAGGAGTTGGGGAGAGAACTAGAGAAGGTAATGACCTTTACTATGAAATGATTGAATCAGGAGTTATAGACAAGACTGCACTAGTATTTGGACAAATGAATGAGCCACCAGGATCTAGAATGAGAGTAGGCTTAACAGGTCTTACTATGGCAGAATATTTTAGAGATGAAGAAGGTCAAGACGTATTATTATTTATTGACAATATATTTAGATTTACACAGGCAGGTTCTGAAGTATCGGCACTATTAGGTAGAATGCCATCAGCAGTAGGTTATCAACCTACATTGGCTACAGAAATGGGCGCATTACAAGAGAGGATTACATCTACTAAGAAAGGTTCCATTACATCTGTGCAAGCTGTATATGTGCCAGCAGATGACTTAACAGACCCAGCACCAGCAACTACTTTTGCTCACTTAGATGCTACTACAGTATTATCTAGACAAATTGCAGAATTAGGAATTTATCCAGCGGTGGATCCCCTAGATTCTACATCTAGAATTCTAGACCCAGAAGTAGTAGGTAAGGAACATTATGAAGTAGCAAGAGATGTTCAAGAAGTATTACAAAGATATAAGGATTTACAAGATATAATAGCAATACTTGGAATAGATGAACTTTCAGATGAAGACAAATTAACAGTATCTAGAGCTAGAAAAATTCAAAGATTCTTATCGCAACCATTCTCTGTAGCATCACAATTTACAGGTATGGAAGGTAAATATGTGCCTATTAGCGAAACTGTAAGAGGCTTTAAGGAAATATTAGAAGGAAAACATGATGATATCCCAGAACAAGCCTTCTTTATGGTAGGAACCATAGATGAAGCAGTAGAAAAAGCTAAAGGCATGGAGGGATAATCATGGGTTTTATGCTTGAAATAGTTACTCCCGAAAGGGCTTTTTTCTCAGATGAAGTAGATAGAGTAATAGTTAGGGGAGTAGAAGGGGATTTGGCCATTTTAAAAAATCGTGCCCCTATTATTACACCACTAGCCATTGGGAAAATTAGGATTTTGAAAGATGGAGAAGAAAGAATAGCAGCAGCAGTAAATGGTTATATTTCAGTAGGGAAGGATAAGACTACTATAATAACAGATTCTGCTGAATGGCCATATGAAATAGATGTTAAAAGAGCAGAGGCGGCAAAGGAAAGAGCCGAAAGACGTTTAAGAGAAAGACCGGAAGGTTTAGATATTGACAGAGCTGAATTAGCTTTGAAACGAGCCTTAAATAGACTAGAAGTAGCAGGCTTAAAAAAATTCGACAGTAAATAATTTAATTAATTAGGTATAAAAAGTACCCTTTCTTGGCAATACTTTTATCATAAGGAAAGGGTATTTTTTTATTGTAAAAATGTTTTGTCCCCCTTTACATTTTTATATACATACCCTTTTCCTTTGGAATTATGAATTTTAAATTGTAAATTGCAAAGAATGGCCCTAGCAATTCAAAATTTACAATTAAAAATTTAAAATTGGCCGTAGGCATAGGAGGTATTGGGTATGAGAAATTATAAATATTTATTGTTGATCATTATAATTCTATTATTAGTCCCAATTCTTGGTTTTGGTGAAAGAAAAGTTGAGGAAAAAGATGTATTAATAAAATTTTTAGATGAAGTAGGAGCAGAATTCATTGAAGGAGATATAGATATAGGTGGTACTATAATAGACGAACTTATATCTAAGGAAGAAGTTCTTCTTATTGGGGATAAGATTAGAACAGAATTGGGTATAAAAGGGCATGAAAATTTAGAAGAATACTATTTTGAAGAATTAATTGAAGAGGATGGATTTATACAATTAATAGTGCAGGGAGTAGATGAATACAATAATCTAATAACTTTTACACTATCCACTTATGAAACTTCAGGTGAAAAAGCTGGAGAAACTTCTTTATTTGTAAATTTAATAAAGAGGATGCAATTTGCAGAAATAAATGATATAATAGTAAAGATAGAAAATGTTTTTCATAAATATAATAGGCCTATAAATATTACTACTTGTGTTATTGGAACAATTGATGAGAAAATTCCATTAGAAGATATAGAAAAATCAATACTAAAAACCACTAAAACTATTAAAGGGAAAGTAATAGAAAGGTATGAGGAAAGTGGTATTTTATCCCTATCTATTTTCACTCCATATATAGAAGAATATATGTATACAGGCAATAATAAAATGAACTTAAATATAGGAATAAGATTTAATGAATATGAAGGAAAGACTTATATTTGGATAGGAACACCTATTATAGCTATTGGGTATTAAAAGTAGGAGGAGATTTGTATTGGATAAGATAATGGTAGAAAAAAGTCCTCCATTAAGAGGGAATGTAAGAATAAGTGGGGCTAAAAATTCTGCCTTACCAATTTTAGCAGCATCCCTATTGGGGACAGAAGATATCATATTAGAAGATGTACCAAAATTAAGAGATGTAGAAGTAATATGCGAAGTGTTATCATCATTAGGTGCTAAGGTAGAATTTTTAGATGAAGGAATTATTAAAATTAATTCTAGTAATATAAAAAATTACGAGACCCCATATGAATTAATGAGCAAGATGAGAGCTTCATTTTTAGTGATGGGACCATTATTGACTCGAGTAGGTAAGACGAAAACTTCTTTACCAGGAGGATGTGCTATAGGTACTAGGCCTATAGATCTACATTTAAAGGGATTTAGGGCATTAGGTGCAGATATAGATGTGAATCATGGGAATATTGGAGCTTATGCAGATAAACTAGTTGGAAATAGAATATACTTAGACTTTCCTAGTGTAGGAGCTACGGAAAATATAATGATGGCGGCAACTATGGCAGAAGGAGAAACCATAATAGACAATGTGGCCATGGAACCAGAAATAGTAGATTTGGCAAACTTTTTAAATAAATTAGGAGCAGATGTTAGAGGTGCAGGAACTAACACTATTAAGATTAAAGGTGTTAAAAAACTAGGCGGAGCTACTCACTCCATTATTCCCGATAGAATTGAAGCTGGAACCTTTATGGTAGCAGCAGCAATTACTAAAGGGGATATAATAGTTGAAAATGTAATTCCTAGTCATATTAAACCAATAATAGCAAAATTAAGAGAAGTTGGTTGTGAAGTATATGAAAATGGAGATAAGATTAGGGTTATAGGTCCAGAAAATTTAAAAGCCACAGATATAAAAACTTTACCTTATCCAGGTTTTCCTACAGATATGCAAGCTCAATTTATGGCACTTATGAGTATATGCAATGGGACAAGTGTGGCTATAGAAACTGTATTTGAAAATAGATTTATGCATGTAGATGAGCTAAAAAGAATGGGTGCTGATATTAAAATAGATGGCAGATCAGCAATAATCCAAGGTGTTGATGAACTTATGGCAGCACCAGTAAAAGCTACAGATCTACGAGCAGGTGCAGCACTAGTATTAGCAGGATTAGTTGCAAATGGAACAACTGAAATAGGAGATATTTACCATATAGACAGAGGCTATGATGGTATAGAAGAAAAATTCACCAAATTAGGTGCAAAAATATATAGAGTATAAATAACTTACAATTTGGGGGACTGTCCCCCAAATTGTAAGTTATTTTATTTCACCTATTCTTACTCCAGTATAATAATGTTTTAGTATTTCTTCATAATCCTTGCCTTCTTTGGCCATACCATTGGCACCCCATTGACTCATTCCTACGCCATGGCCATATCCAGTGGTTTCTATATCTATTATATTAGTTTTGGGATTATAACTAATTTTAAAATTAGTGGAGTTCAATTCGAATAATTCTCTTATTTCCCTACCGTTAACTACCGTACCATCTATGGCTAGTTTCTTTATTCTTCCAGATTGAGTTTTTTCAACTAGCTTTATTTTTTCAGCTAAATTATCCTTTGTAATATTTGAACCTGGGTATTTACTTCTCAATTTATTTACGAATTCATCTCCGGTTAGGCTTATTAAGGATTTAAATTTTGGAGCTTCTTCTTCATATGGGCTTTCTACGGCTTTTAAATAAGGTTTATCTATAGCAAATACGTCCAAAGCATCCTCAGTCATTCCACCACTGGTAGAATGATATAAGGGTTCAATTATTTCGTCATTATAATAAAGTACTTGACCTTTTGTAGAATTTACTGCTTCTTCTATTTTAGGCCAGTATTTTTCCATCCAATCTTTTGCATGGAGATTTTTTAATTCATCTATGGTTAAATATGCCTGACAATGAATGCCTGTACAAATGGGAGCCTCAATATGATCGGGGTGGCCATCAGGATAATTTATAGTTCTACTTATGGCATAAGTCCTACTGGCAATGGCTTGAGCTTTTAATGCTTCTATATGAAATTCTGCAGGCATTTCGGCAGCCACTACACCTTTCACATAATCTTCTAGGGGCATATTATGCACCTGTTGATTTCTAGTATCATATACTACTATATATCCATCAAAATTATACTCTTCTTGGGAATTATTATAATTTTTTTCATTGGGCTTTTCAGGTATTTTATAAACTTTATCCAATTTTTCTTTCTTAGGTGTAAATTTAAAGCTTTTAACAATTATAGTTGGAACAAATATAGTAATTATAAGAACTATCATAGTATATATACCAAATTTTTTCATTTTTTCCCCCTCTTTGCCTTCAGTATATAAATATATTATGCGAGACAAAAAAATTTATTCTTATATGTATGAAATAAGTAATAGTGGAAATAATATCTAATGGAGGTGGGGGAATGAGGAAAAAAAGTGGATTTTATATTATTTTACTAATTGGTATTGGTGTAATAAGTACTACGGCAATAATAGCTTCTAAAAGAAATGACCCAAATTTAGACAAGGATGAATTAGATAAAGCGGAGGATTTTGTAATATTAGATGAAGAAGAACCATCTTTAGAAATAACTCGAATGGATGAGGGCCCTAATATAGATGATTATTTAGCTAATAGGGAAACTCGTGAAACTTTTGAGGATAGTAGTGAAGAAGAAATGGAAGATGAACCTGAAGATACTCCTGACGACGATTTGGATTATACTTTTGTAGATTCTAATTCATATATAGAATCTGAGGCTATGATAAAGCCAGTGGAAGGGCCTCTAGGTATGAGTTTTACTGAGAAAAATTTAATCTATTCAAAGACTTTAGAAGAATGGACCAGTCACAATGGAATAGATATTTTAGCAAATGTAGGTGCTCAAGTTAAAGCAGCATTATCTGGTACTGTAACTGAGGTATATGAAGATAAGATATGGGGAATAGTAATTATAGTAGATCATGGAAATGGACTTTTAACTAAATATGCAAATTTATCTACTAACTTTATAGTAGATGAAGGAATGAAGGTAAATAAAGGAGATATAATTGGTCAGATAGGGAAAACCGCTAGTATTGAAATGATGGAAGATGCACATCTTCATTTTGAAATAATAAAGGATGGTATAAATCAAAATCCTATAGATTATTTGACAGCATTTTCCCAAGGTAAATAGTTAAGTTTATTTAAAGACTAGATATTTGTTCTATTAGGAAAGAAAAATGCATAAGTATTTACAAAGATTTAAAACCCAAAATTAATTCCAAAGGGGGTTAACTATAAGTGAAAGATTATATAGAAGAAAGGGCTTTAGAAATTGCGAAATACATAATATCTGAAGAAGCTACTGTCAGACAGGCAGCTAGTGTTTTTGGAGTTAGTAAAAGCACTGTACACAAAGATGTTACGGAAAGACTTCCCAGGATAAACCCTCTTATAGCTACTATGGTGAAGCAGGTGTTGGAAAAGAACAAAGCTGAGAGGCATATCAGGGGTGGAAAGGCCACTCAATTAAAATATAAGCAAGAGCAAGAACAAGAAGCACTTTAGAATTATTTCTAAGGTGCTTTTAACTTATCTGAAACAATTAAAACTAAAAACTTGACAAAAAATCTATTTCCTATGTATGTATTCAACATAAATTTGTATGAAAAGAAGGAATTTTTAGATTTATATAGAAAAACATATAAAAGTTATGATATATTATAGTATAATAGATAATAAAGGGGGGCAAATAGGAAATGGGCTTTTTTAGAACGGATTTGGGAATAGATTTAGGTACTGCAAGCGTTTTAGTATATGCCAAGGGAAAGGGTATTGTCTTGAACGAACCCTCAGTAGTAGCTTTGGATCAAAATACTGGGAAATTTTTAGCAGTAGGTGAGGAAGCTAGAAGTATGTTAGGAAGAACTCCAGGAAATATCATTGCTATTCGACCCATGAAAGATGGAGTAATATCTAATTATAGTATTACTGAAAAAATGCTAAGATATTTTTTTAATAAATCTATGGGGAAAAAGTTGTGTAAGCCTCGAGTTATTATATGTGTGCCATCAGGTATAACTGAAGTAGAAAAAAGGGCGGTGCTAGAAGCTAGCAATCATGCAGGGGCTAGTAAAACTTTTTTAATTGAGGAGCCTATTGCTGCAGCTATTGGAACAGGAATAGATATTACAGAACCAAAGGGAAATATGATAATAGATATTGGTGGTGGTACTACAGATGTAGCTGTAATTTCTTTAGGAGGTATAGTCATATCTAAATCGATTAAAGTTGCTGGGGATGATTGCGATGAAGCTATAATTAGGTATATAAGAAAGAAATATAATATGATGATAGGAGAAAGAAGTGCAGAGGAATTGAAACTAAATATTGGCACGGCATATCCTAGGGAAAAGGAAGTATTTATGGATGTAAGAGGTAGAAATCTTTTAACTGGTTTACCAAGGAATATCAAAATATCTTCTAGTGAAATGTTAGAAGCAATGGAAGAACCTCTATATCAAATAATAGAAACTATACATCAAGTATTGGAAAAAACTCCTCCAGAATTGGCAGCGGATATTGGAAACGAAGGAGTGTTATTGGCAGGAGGGGGAGCTAATCTTTATGGCATAGATAAATTAATAACGGAGAGGACAGGCATAAGGGTGAAAATAGCAGAAGACCCAATAGGAGCGGTGGCTATAGGTACTGGAAAAGCATTAGATTGGATAGATCTATTGGTATCTGAGGAAATAGACTCAGATTCTATTGAAATAAGTAATTAGTTAAAGTATAAATAAAATATGCCGATAATATTAAGGATAAGAATATTTACATTTAGGAAGGGGAATTTATGTGAATCGTGGTTTATATATTAGTGCTACGTCTTTAATAGCTAATCAGAGAAAATTAGAAGTATTGTCTAATAATTTAGCCAATGTAAATACTACAGGATTTAAAAAGGATGTAGCTTTAACTGAGACATTTCCAGAAAAATTACTTATGAAAATAAATGATAAATCTAAACCTACACCCTCTAGAAGGAGAAGTGAATTTGATGAATTTAATTTCGAAGGGCCAGATTCACGAGGTGTATATAAAGCTCGCTCTGGTAAAGGTTATTTTGTAGTAGAAACTCCCCATGGGAAAAGTTATGTAAAGGAAATTCAATTTATTATTGACGATGATGGATATTACAAAACTTTCTATACAGATAATAAATCAGAGCTTAGAACAGATAATATAGATGAAAAATATCTATATAAAACGGATCATGAAAACTACATTACCGATGGACATGGAAATAGACTTCATCAAGATAATGGTCAACCAAATGAAGTATTAGCACAAAGTGTATATCATGCTAATCCAAATGTAATAGGTACTATGAATGCAGGAGTTAAGTTTCATAAAATAGCTACAGATTTTAGTCCAGGAAGTTTTCTAGAAACAGGAGGCAAATTTGATGTAGCTTTAAATGGCCCAGGTTTCTTTAAAGTTCAAGGAGAAGAGGGAGAAACCTATTATACTAGAAATGGCTCTTTTGCAATTAATAGGGAAGGTAATCTTTGTACACTAGATGGTAGAGAAGTACTAGGTCAAGGTGGGCCAATCAATATAGATGGTGAAGAATTTGAAGTAACTAAAGATGGTAGAGTAATAGTAGATGGAAATGAAGTAGGAGTTTTAGATATAGTAGATATAGGAAATAGAGAATTTTTAAGAAAAATAGGAGATAATCTATATGGAATGGCAATAGATGCCAATGGTGAAGAAATTCCTGCAGAGGAAGAGGAATTTACTGGAGAAGTACTTCAAGGCTATCTAGAAGAATCTAATGTAAATGCTATAAATGAAATGGTAGAAATGATTACATTACTTAGGGAGTTTGAAACTGGACAAAAGGCTATTAGAACTCAAGATGAGATGATGGACAAGGCTTCAAATGAAATAGGAAGAGTATAGGAGGAAGAAATATGAGAGCATTATGGACTGCTGCCACAGGCATGAAATCACAACAATTCAATATTGATACTATTGCAAACAATTTATCTAATGTAAATACTACAGCCTATAAAACAGGCAGAGCAGAATTTAAGGATTTATTTTATACTAATTTAAAAAGAGCTAGAATAGATGATGATGAAGGTAGGCCAGTAAATTTAGAAGTAGGTCACGGTACTATGCCTACGGCAACAAAAAGAGATTTTAGAACTGGTAATTTAATGCCAACTGATAATGTTTTTGATTTGGCTATTGAAGGAGAAGGATTTTTTGTAATAGAATTACCTGATGGAGAGCTTAAATATACTAGAGATGGTAGCTTCAAACTAAGTGTAGATGGAGATGAGGGATATTTAGTTACTTCTGAAGGATATTATGTATTATCTGAAGATGAAGATATTATAGTAATTGAATCTGGAATAAGGGATATAAGCATAGATAATTTTGGTTATATTACTGGAGAGGATGAATTTGGAGAGATAATAGATTTAGGTAGAATTGGATTAGTTAAATTTGTCAATCCAGAAGGACTCCAAAGCGAAGGTGCAAACTTATATAGTATGACTACTGCATCTGGAGATGCTATGGAAATAGATCCAGATGAGATGAATAGCAGAATAATTCAAGGCTATTTAGAAGCTTCCAATGTTCAAGTAGTAGATGAAATGGTAAAGATGATTACTGCTCAAAGAGCTTATGAGATCAACTCCAAGACCATACAAACTTCAGATGAAATGCTACAATTAATTAATAATCTGAAAAGATAGAAGGGTGATCTAGATGAAAATAAACAATGATTTTAGTATTATAGAATCCCAAGATCCACAAGTTCTACATAATAAAGCAGAAAGTATGAAAAACAAAGACGATGAAGCATTAATGAATGCATGCAAAGAATTTGAAGCTATATTTATCCAAATGATGTTTAAAGAAATGTACAAAACTATTCCTGACAATGGATTAATAGAAAGAAGCAATGGTACTAAAATATTTGAAGAAATGTATATAGAGGAAATTTCCAAGGAAATTACTAAAAAGGATAGCGGATTTGGCATAGCAGAAATGATGTATGAGCAGTTTAAAAAAGGATATATTAGTTGGTAAAAAAACCTGGACAAGCAATTGTCCAGGTTTAACTTTACTTAAATATAGGATTGATTTGATAAGTAATATCCTCTCCATTTACTACAAATTCTATGGCATTTATATTATTAACTCCATTTATATCTTTTACAGGTCTATTATCATATTCTATATATCTAATTCCATCTCTTAACTCAGTTTTATTACTATTACCACCATGAACTACCCATATGGTTTTTCCAGTTTCTTGCGCCTTAACTAGTACTTCATGTAGTAATTCAGCTTCCATTTGATCTTTAAAACCATTACTACCAAATATAGGTTTTGGAAGAACTAAGACTATATGATCTTCTGTGGAGTTTTCTAAATTTCCTTTTAGCCATTTCCATTGTTCTGGATTAGTTTGTCTTAATCCACCATGTTCATTATTTGCATCTATAAACATTACATTTTCGTGAACTTTTTTAACATAGTTTATTCCGGTATTCATATTTAACTTAGTATTTAAACCTTTCATAAAATCTCCACTTACTCCACCCATAAATAGTGCAACATCATGAGAATTAACCCTGTTTTGTATAGTGGATGTAGCATTATATTCTGCTATTTTATCCAAATCATTAGGTGCCTTAGTAATTATAAAAGAAAATCCATTTTCTGTTTTTTCGGATTTTATATTTTTTTCGTCTTTAATACTAGTTGTTTCAGGTAAACCAGTATTATCATATGCTTTAGGGTATATTGATGTTAACCCATCTACAAGTATTTCTCCTGAATGTTTCTTATTCTTATTAGTTTCTACTACATAAATTTTTTCCAAAGTAAGAGGATAGGCTACATTGGTTGGAATACTTGCCTCTACATATTTCCAATCAGTAAAGTTTAAATTTTTTTCAAAATCTATACTATATGCTTTACCATTTTTATCTACAATATGACCTCTTAGCCAGCTACTTTGTCCATCACCTTTTACCCAAAGACCTAATCTAGTAGGATTGTTGTCAAATTTTATTCCATTTTGACCATTTGGATTTAATTCCATATAAACAGCTCTAGTATCATCACCTTTAGAGAAATCATAAACTATTTTTCCACTACTATTTCCTACTTTGGCATCAAAACTTAAATCTATACTACCTTCTACATATTCCGGATAAGAGGAGAATTTTAAATTATCTAGGTTTTCAAAATTCTCTATAAGTTTTTCTTCTTCACCTACGGAAATCAATATATTATTTACAGCTTCTCCAACTGAAAGGTTTATGGCTCCAGCACCTATTTTATCATTACTATAAAACACATTATTTTCCACATAGCCTAGTTCATTTGTAACATTAAAGTTTATATCTTCAGGATATATTTTAGCTTTAAATCCATTATTGTCTTTTCCATAATATGCTCCAAGATTTTTATTTTCATTAGTATTTAAATTAAACTTGTCCACTGGAAGTATAATACTTCTAACAGGACCTAATACTTTTATTTCTGTACTACCAACAATTCCATTATAATTAGCTGTAACTATTGCATTACCTGAAGAATTTGGCCTTAGAGTATTTCCTATTATTTCCCCATCTATACCTTCAATATTATATATAACTTCATTTTGATTTACTTCAATAGGATTATGATATTGATCATACCCTTTTATGCTAAATCTTCTAGAAGTATTTACAAACATTTTTGAGTCATCAGTAAGAACTTTTATATAAGAAAGCTCACCACGTGGTGCATTAGAAAACACCCCTACTCCATTGGTAACCTTTCTTTGACTACCACCAGATGGCTTGTTTACTACTTCAGCTGCTTGCTTGTCTACAGGCTTTACAGCCATGGTAGTAGAGCCACCTCCATCTAGATTTATTGCATTATATGCACCTAAATCCTTTAAAATCAATCCAAAAAGTTCTTGGCTAACACCTTTATAAGAACCACTATTATCAATTGTTGCAATTATAAGTTCATTGCCATCTTCGGTTATACCTATTCCAGTTCTAGCTACGCTTCCATTTGGGCTTCCTGGTGCATTATTATTATTTACAACAGTGCCATTTTTTAGTACTACGCTACCACCACTAATTGCAAATTTAATATTATCAATATTTGGGGTAGTTGTTACATCTAGCTTAATTTTATCTCCAACTTTAAAATTATCTAAAATATTGGCTTTTCCCTCTCCAAAAGTAGTTACTACAAATCCATCTTTTGGTATATTTACAGGACCTTGTCCTATTCTAATTTCTTGAACTATATTATCTGAAACTACCATTTCCACTGAATCTTTATTATATTTATTTCCAATGGATTTTTCGCCCCAATGTTTATTAAGTATTGTAGCTACATTGTATTTTGTACTTACCTTATTAATATAATAAATAGTTATGGACTTTCCTGAATCCAGTGAATTAAGCCTTAGAGTTCTATCTATAAAGCTAATATCAGGATTATTATTATTATTTAAGTAAAATGTAGGTTTTTTCCTATCTGGCAATGAAAGGATCTCATCATTTTCAATAAAAAAACCTGCTGGATGTGGAAGTGGATCATAATTAAAGAAATCACCATTAACCCCTGCTACTGCATTATTTTCTTCAACTAATTTGCTTACAGCTTGTCTATCAGAAATCCCTTTACTACTTATAAGACCCCCAATTTCTGTGTATTCGTCATTTAAATCTACCCTTAATACATTAATATTCCACCAACCTTCAGAGGTAAATCTCCTAATATTTTCATGTTTAATTCCAGATCCTAAGTATTGAGATTCTACTGTATCATATAGTATATCGGGCATTTTAACAGCTTTAGCAGCAAAGATTGGACTAGACCAACTAATAATTGTAGATATTGCTAATAAATAAACTAAAAACTTATTTAATTTTTTATTCATCATTCTCACCTCTCCTTAATTAAAACCATAGTTTAAGCTCTTCTTCATTTTTTATTGCTGTAAGGATCTTATCTCTTGCCCCTGGTATTTCCTTGTAGATATTTTCTAGTAAGATATGGATTTCTTCTCTTTTTGTATTTTTATCACTAATGCAAGGATTATTAATTACGGGAATTTCAAACTTAGCTATAGCCTTTTCAATAATTTCCTCTGGAACATATAAAAAAGGCCTAATAACATAGATCTCTTTTCTAGTAAGATAGGATTTAGGTGGTAGGGTTTTAAATCTTCCTTCGTAAAAGATAGATAGAAATAGGGTTTCAATAGCATCATCACTATGATGACCTAGGGCTAGTTTATTAAAACCTTTTTCTTTCATGGAATTATGAATAGCACCTCTTCTCATATTAGCACATAGGGAACAAGGGTTTTTTTCTTGTCTAATATCAAAAACCACATTTTTTATATTAGTTCTTTTTAAATTGAAAGGAATATCTAAACTATTACAATAATTGAAAATAGTCTCCGTATCAAAGCCATCAAAACCTAAATCTACAGTAAAGGCTTCTAATTCAAATTTTTCTGGACTAAATTTTTGATACATTTTTAGAGCATATAAAAGTAGCATACTATCCTTGCCACCAGAAAGTCCAACCCCTATCTTATCTCCATTTTCAATCATATTAAAATCTTGAATACATCTTCTCATAAGTCCTAGTACTTTTTTCATAGTCTCACCTTTCTACAAGGAAACCCATAATCTTAGGGTCCCATGATATTATTATATAATTTCAATATATCAATATGATTACAAGTATATTACAATCCATTGACAAAATAACTTACAATTTCGGGGACAGGTACACAAATTGTAAGTTATTTATGCAAAAAAAAGGAAGGATTGAATTTCAATCCTTCCTTTTGTCATGGTCGGGGTGGAGGGATTCGAACCCCCGGCCCCATGGTCCCAAACCACGTGCGCTACCAAACTGCGCTACACCCCGTCGCTGACTATTATAGTATAGGGGAAATTCGACATAAGTTCAAGAGATAAAATTGGGCAAATCCATTGATTATATGTAATTATATTTTAAAAGCTTTAAATATATCGATATTTCTTAAGATAACTAATTTTTTAATTTACAATATGATAGGATAATGTAAAAACTATAATTCCTGAAACCAATACTCCAGCTAATATTACAAACAAGGCATCTTTATAATTTATTTTAAGTAAAGATGCGGCAATGCAACCTGTCCAAGCACCTGTAGTGGGAATGGGAATAGCTACTAATATAAAAAGGCCCAATAGTCTATATTTTATTATAGTATCCTTAGTGCGTTTTAAGGTTCTTTTTTTAACCCAGCCAATGGATTTAGAAAATAAAACAGTTTGTTCAAAATAATTCATTAGTGGATTTAAAATCTTAAGAAGTATTGGTACAATTATCATATTCCCAATTAGGCTAAGAATTGTACTATGAATGGGGCTAAATCCCATAGATATACCTAAAGGAATAGCACCTCTAAGTTCAAGTAAAGGTGTAGCACCTAGGATTATTACAAATAATTCTTTTTTTATTTCGCTAATTATTTCTAGCAAAATCATTCCCCCTTGAATTTTATATATATTTTATATGATAAAGTAAAATTTTAGTTTTTACAAGGACAAAGTTTCAACATTAAAAGTTTAGTTTTTCTTGACACGAGTGTCAGAATATGTTACTATTATGTTAATTTAATAAAAACTTGATGCCTTATCAAGAGTGGTGGAGGGAATGGGCCCGTTGAAACCCGGCAACCTGTAAATATACAAAGGTGCTAAATCCCACAGAATATTAATTCTGAAAGATGAGGTCTTTTAAATGCCTTTCTTTTAGAAAGGTTTTTTTATTTTAAATTTATGTAAACTAAGGAGGTTTTTTGATGAAAAAATGGTTATTTACTTCTGAATCAGTAACAGAAGGACATCCAGATAAAGTATGTGACGCCATTTCAGATGCTGTTTTAGACGCAATACTAGAAAAAGATAAAAATGCTAGAGTGGCTTGTGAAACTTTTGTTTCAACAGGTTTAATATTAGTAGCAGGAGAAATTACTACTAATTGTTATGTAGATATACCCAAAATTGCTCGTAAAACAGTAGAAGAAATTGGATATACTAGAGCAAAATATGGTTTTGATGCGGATACTTGTTCTGTACTTACTGCCATAAATGAACAATCCCCTGATATAGCTATGGGTGTAGATAAGGCATTGGAACATAGGAGTAATGGAGAAGATGAATTGGATAAAATAGGTGCTGGAGACCAGGGTATGATGTTTGGTTTTGCATGTAATGAAACAGAAGAACTAATGCCTCTTCCAATATCTTTAGCACATGAATTATCTAGAAAACTTGCAAGTGTAAGAAAAGATGGTACTTTGGAATACTTAAGACCAGATGGTAAAACTCAGGTTACCATAGAATATCACGATGATAAGCCTGTTAGAATTGAAAATATAGTAGTTTCAACTCAACACAGCCCAGATGTGGATTTAGAGACTATAGAAAAGGATATTAAGAAATATGTAATAGAACCAGTATTACCTCAAAATATGATAGATGAAAATACTAAATATTATGTAAATCCAACAGGTAGATTTGTAATAGGAGGACCTATGGGAGATGCAGGTCTAACTGGAAGAAAGATAATTGTAGACACTTATGGAGGCTATGGTAGACATGGTGGTGGAGCTTTCTCAGGAAAAGATCCTACAAAGGTAGATAGATCAGCTAGTTATGCTGCTAGATATGTAGCTAAAAATATCGTGGCAGCAGGCCTTGCAGATAAGTGTGAAATAGGATTAGCCTATGCTATTGGAGTAGCTAGACCACTATCCATATATGTAGATACCTTTGGAACAGGGAAAATTTCAGACAATGAAATCGAGAAATTGGTACAAAAACATTTTGATCTACGACCTGCAGCCATTATCAGAGATTTAGATTTACTAAGACCAATATATAGAGACACTGCATCTTATGGACATTTTGGTAGGAAGGATTTAGACTTACCTTGGGAAAAAACTGATAAAGCTGAAATACTCCGAAAAGAAGGCTTAGAAAATTAATAGGATTTACAAAAAGTCTAAAAATGAGTTAGGGGAAATCCCTTAGCTCATTTTTTTAATTTTAAATTTTATAATAGCAGGAATGCGAACATACGTTCAAGATTGTAATGGAATATTCCCTCTTTAGAAATCCGAATAATACCAATACATATTTAGAATTAGCCAAATTCCCCTTTTTTATTTTCCTAAATATTAATTTAATATAAAATTACCTAGGTAATACGGAAGGCAGCCTTCTTTATGGAGGGAAATTTATGTATTCAGAAGTAAATAGTTTATTAGAATTAAGCAAAAGGGGAGATATAAGGGCTAAGGAAGAGTTAGTATTTAAGCTTAAACCGTTAATTATGGCATCTATAAGGAGATATTATAACAAAATAGAAGAATATGATGATTTAGTTCAAGAAGGCTATGAAATGATTTTAGAGGGAATAGAAGAATTTGATGAGACTAAAGGATCTCACTTTTTAGGTTATATCAAACTAAAATTAAAATATCATTATTTAAATAAACACAGGGAAAAAGAAAATCACTATTCTCTGAATGAGCCTATAGGAGATGGAGAACTAGAAATTTTAGATACAATAGAAGGTCAGGAAGTAGATCCATTGGATAATTTATTACAATTAGAATTACAAGAAGATTTAAGAAAATCCATAAATTCCTTAACTAAAAGACAAAAACAAATAATAATAGAATTTTATATAAATCAGCTATCCATAGGAGAAATAGCAGAGAAACTAAATATATCCTATAGAACTGTAGTCAATACGAAAACAAATGCTATAAATAATTTAAAAAAACAATAGTAAAATAATCGACCTTTTTCTATATAAGTTATAGAAGGAGGTGATAAAATGGCAATTACAGCTGTTAAGGAGAATGTAAGATTGAAGCTAGAATTGGAAGCAGGAATGAAAGGAGACAAACCAATTATTAAATCTAAAGTTTTCTCCAAAGTAAAAGGAGGAGTAGAAAACGAAGATTTATATCAGGTAGCAACATCTTTAGCAAATCTTCAAACTTTACCAGTATCTAAGGTAAAGAGATTAGAAGAAATTCATCTAAAGGAAGGTTAGATGAAATAAATATTTTTAAGGAGGTGATTAGGTGATTAAAACTAAATTGGAAATGGAATTTAAAGATATAGAAGGCAAAAAGTTTGGACTTTCTCTTGAGGAACCAAGGGAAGATCTAACAGAAACGGAAGTAAAAACAGCTATGGAAGAAGTAATTACTAGAAATATTTTTGCCACAAATGCAGGAGATATAGTAGAAGCAGTAGGAGCAAAGCTAATAACCACAACAGTAGAAGAATTAGAAATATAAAAAAAGGGTGGCAAGTCCACCCTTTTCCATGGTGTTAATGGTACATTGCTAAAGATTGTAAAAATTATATGAGACAAAGAGAACCGTCCCCGTTGTCGCACGTGTCGCACGTTGTCGAAAAGGTGGTGAAAAAATGGAAGAAATCCTTACTCAAATAGCTAATTTTGGTTTTCCCATAGTTGTATCCATTTATCTATTGGTTAGAATAGAAGAAAAATTAAATCAGCTTACGGAAAGCATAAATGAGCTATCTCGAGTAATAGCTAGTATAAAATAAAAAAGGTCTTGGTAGATGATTCTACCAAGACCTTTTTTTAACTATATCTATTGACACAAAACATATGTTCTGGTAATATAAAATTTAAGAGAGAGGAGGGGTATTTTGGAAAAAATAGTGCAAGAAGAATTAATGGCATTTCTTCCAGTATATATAGACATGAAAGGAAATTGTACATCTTTGTATACTATAAAGGGAGGTGTTTACAATGTAGAAAAAAGTATACGAACTGTATTAAATCAATTAGGTCAGTATTTTTTAGTGGATTTAAAGGCAAGTAGAAAATACTATGGAGAATTATTATTTATGACAAATTTAGTACCGATTCCATTTAATGAAGACAATGTATTTATTCCCTTAAAGGTAAGAAAGCCATTGTGTAAAAATGACGGTTCCGTAGGATATATAAATATAAATTATATTGAAAGGGTTTCAGCATCTAATGGTAAAACTATAGTCCATTTTAAGAATAAAACTACTATTAATTCCTTAAACTCCATTGAAACGGTGAATAAACATATAAAAAATGGACATATAGTTAAAAAGCTATACACTGAAAGATATAATAGTAATTTTTGTAGAGAGTATGATTTTTATACTGAATATAATAAGCCAGCTACCAAGGGGGATATAGCCTTTATTATGCACGAGATTATGGAAATAAAAGAAAACATAAAATAATTCACTTATGGTATAATTAAAATTAGTACAAAGAGTAGAGGAGAATTGTTTTGTTAAAATTAGAAGGCGTAGTAGAAGATATTATATTTAGAAATGAAGTTAATTCATATACAGTAGCAGTTTTAGATACTACAGATGGTAAGGCTACTGTAGTAGGTTATGCACCTTTTATAAACATAGGGGAGACCATAAATGTGGAAGGAGATTGGGTTTATCATCCCATATATGGAGAACAATTAGAATTTAGCAATATATCACTTGTAGTTCCTACAAGTATAAATGGTATAGAAAAATATTTATCATCTGGTCTAATCCCCTATATTGGGCCTAAGACTGCTAAAAGGATAGTGGAGAAATTTGGTTTAGATTCCCTAGATATTATTCAATTTAATCCAGAAAGATTAAAAGAAATAGATGGTATTGGAGATAAGAAATTAAAAAAAATAGTAGAAGCTTTTGAGGAACAAGGGGAATTAAGAGATATAATGGTATTTTTGCAGCAATATGGCATAAGTGCTAATTATGGAATTAAAATTTATAAAAAATATGGAAAAGAAACTATAAATATAATATCTGAAAATCCCTATAGATTGGCAGAAGATATCTATGGAATAGGTTTTAAAACGGCAGATAAAATTGCACAAAATATGGGCATTAGTTTAGAATCCCCTTATAGAATAGAGGGAGGTATTAGATATACTATAAATAAATTTGCTGGAAATGGACATACCTATGTGCCTAAGGAGGAACTTATAGAGGCAAGTTCCTTTCTGTTAAATGTAAATGAAGATTTAATAGAAAGTTCCATTAGGGATTTGGCTATTAAGGGGATTTTACATATAATGAATAAAAATGAGGAAGTAATAGTTTATTATACTCCTTATCATATAGCAGAAAATAATGTAGCTAGGAAAATTGTAGAACTATCTAGAGTAGAATTAGATTCAATAGATATAAATATCGAAAAGGCCATAGCTACCATAGAAGGGGAAGATGGTATCATCTTTGCAAAGAAACAAAGGGAAGCTATAGAAGAATCCATATCTAATGGAATAATGGTAATGACTGGAGGGCCAGGTACAGGGAAAACTACCATTATAAATGCTATAATAAAAATATTTGAAGATCAAGGTTTGACAGTTCATTTAGCAGCACCAACTGGTAGAGCTGCTAAGAGAATGACTGAAACTACAGGAAAAGAAGCTAAGACTATTCATAGATTATTAGAATACTCATATATGGAAGAAGATATGGTCTTTGGCTTAAACGAAGAAAGTCCATTGATAACAGATTTACTTATAATAGATGAAGCATCTATGATAGATATAATTCTAATGAATAATCTACTAAAAGCCCTAGTCCCAGGTACAAGGTTAATTTTAGTAGGAGATGTGGATCAGCTTCCGTCAGTGGGAGCAGGAAATGTATTAAAAGATATAATAGAATCTAAAGTAGTCAAAGTAGTAAAATTAGATGAAATATTTCGTCAAGCAGAGGAAAGCATGATAGTAGTCAATGCCCATAGAATTAATAAAGGGGAATATCCTTATTTAAATGAAAAGGACAAGGACTTTTTCTTTATTAGGGAAAATAATCCTAAAAATATTGTAAATATTATATTGGATTTGTGTAAGGATAGATTGCCAAACTTTTATAATATAGATCCATTAAAAGATATACAGGTACTAACCCCAATGAAAAAAGGAGATGTAGGTATAAATGCGTTAAACAAGCATCTACAAGAGGTATTAAATCCTAAAACCTTTGGAAAGGCTGAAAAGCAAATAGGAGATGAAATATTTCGTACAGGGGATAAGGTAATGCAGATTAAAAACAATTATTCTACAGAATGGGAAATAATAAGAGATGAAGAAGTCATTGAAAAAGGTGAAGGTGTATATAATGGAGACTTTGGATTTATATTAGATATACAGGAAGACACTAGTACTATGAAAGTTCTTTTTGATGAAGAAAAGGAAGTAGAATATAGTTTTAATCAATTAGATGAATTAAAATTGTCTTATGCTACTACAGTTCATAAATCTCAAGGCTCAGAATTTCCAGTGGTAATAATGCCCATATATTGGGGACCTCCAATGCTTTTAACTCGAAATTTACTTTATACAGCAATCACTAGGGCAAAAAATTTAGTAGTATTAGTAGGTGAAGAAAAATATTTAAGGGCTATGATAGCCAATAATAAAATTACTAAGAGATATTCTAGTTTAGATTATAAAATAAGAAATATAATGACTATGTTTTAGAGGGATAAAAATGCTAAAATCTTTTAAAAATCTAATATTTAAAAGTGAAGATATTTGTCTATTTTGTAAAGAAAATATATCAGGGCCTCATAATTATATTTGTAGTTTTTGTATGGAATTAATTGAAATTAGAAATAAAGAGGTAAATTTAGATACGCCTTATATAGATGAAATTTATTACTCTTGTTTTTATAATAGATTTATACGAGATAGTATTCACAGTTTTAAATTTGAGAGAGAACCCTATTTATATAAAGCTTTTGGAGAAATACTTTTACTTACTATAGAAGAACTTAGATTAGATAAAAAAATAGATGCCATAGCATTTGTACCTATTCACAAGAAAAAAGAAGCTCTAAGGGGTTACAATCAATCAGAACTTTTGGCTACTTTTGTAGCAAATAATTTAGACATACCTTTATTAAAAAATCATTTGCTAAAAACTAAATTTACCATAGATCAAAATAAATTAGATAAAGTTGAAAGAAGAAATAATTTAAAAAATTCTTTTAAAGCAATTAATATTAAAGATTTTAAAGATAAAGAAATACTATTAATTGACGATATTATTACTACAGGGAGTACTATGGAAGAATGTGCTAAAATTTTAAAAGAATCTGGAGCAAAAAGCATTTATGGACTAGCTCTTACTTCAGGCATGAGAAAATAGATTAGGTGGGTGATAATATGGATGTAAGAAATTGTAGCCGTTGTGGTTCAATATATGTTTATGATGGTTTTAATGTATGCATAAAATGTAGGCGAGAAGATGAAGAAGATTTTAAAAAAATCAAGGAATATTTAGATGAATATCCTGGAGCTAATATTTCAGAAGTAGAAAGTGAAACAGGAGTAGATTCCAAAAAAATAATAGAGTTTTTAAAACAAGGAAGATTGGAAGTAGGAGATGAAACTAATATGCTGCTATCCTGTGAAAGATGTGGAACCTCTATTAAAACAGGACGATTTTGTGAAAAATGTACTG
>CAZMBD010000007.1:0-8734 GCA_964564325.1 uncultured Clostridiaceae bacterium | reverse complement strand
TCTGAAAAAGACGAAATTAAATTTTCAGAAAGAGCCATGGATTATCAATTTGCTTTAAACAAATTAAAAGAAGTGCCAGATATAAGAGTTGAAAAGGTGGAAAAACTAAAAAAAGAAATACAGACTGGAAATTACAATATATCAGGCAAAGAAATAGTAGATAAGATGTATGAGAGTGTAAATTTCGACAAGAGAATATAATGAGGTGTAGATATGACCTTAGATAAAGAATTAAAAATTATTTTGAAAGAGGAACTAAATATTCTTCATAGTTTAAAGGATATTACCTATGAAAAAACCGATATTATTATAGCTAATGAAGTAGAAAAATTAGAAGAAATCACTAAACAAGAAGAGGATTTAATAAATAGAATTGCATTAGAAGAAAAAGAAAGAGAAGAATTACTTTATAGTTGGGGACTAAAGAAAGATACTTCTATATCAGAAATAATAGAAAAAACTCCTGAAGGCAAGGAAGAATTAAATACAATAAAAGACGAATTATTAAATTTATTAAAAGATATTCAATCTAGAAATCTTGTAAACAATGAGCTAATACAAGAAAATTTGGAATGGCTAGATTTCAATATGAATTTAATTTACAATATACAGACTCCACCAACTTATGGAGATAATAAAAAAACTAGAGGGAATAACTCACTATTTGATAGGAAGGTGTAGATATGAGTTTTGGAGGATTATATATATCCGTCTCAGGGATATATGCGAATAAAAAGGCATTAGACACAGTATCACACAATATAGCCAATGTAAACAATCCAAACTATGTAAGACAAAGTGCTATTCATGCAGAGAGATCCTATGCTAAATCAGGAATTGCCTTTGAGGTAGGTACTGGAGTAGATGTACAGCAAGTAAGACAAATTAGAGATGAATTTTTAGATATAAAAATCAGAAGGGAATTATCTACATTTGGATATTATTATACAAAATCTGAAGTATTAGAAGAAGTAGAATATATATTTAGGGAGATGCAAGTCCCAGATACATTAGATAGTGCTACATTTCAAGATGTTATGGATGATCTTTGGAAAACATGGGATGAGTTATATAAGGAACCAGAAAGTTTAACCATTAGAGGAGCACTTCATGAAAATGCAGTAGCCTTTACAAGTACTGTAAACCATATGTATACTCAATTAAATGATTTACAACAAAATTTAAACAAAGAAATGCTAAATAAAACAGAAGAGGTAAATAAGCTATTAAAAAATATTGCAGATTTAAATAAGCAAATAAAAATACAAGAGGCTATGGGCCCTCATATTAAGGCTAATGATCTTAGGGATATGAGAAATGAAGATTTAGATAGATTGTCGGAATTAATTCCCGTTAATTATTATGAAAACAATAAATCTGAAATAATAGTAAGTTTGAATGGTAGAAGTTTAGTGAATGAAGATTATTTTAACCCACTTGAAATAAAAATGAATGAAAAGGGTCATGGAGAAATTTATTTTTCAGATACAGGAGAAAAAGGAGGAAAAATAGAATTAGGAGGCCTAGGAGAACTAGGTGGATATATAGATGCTAGAGATAATGATGTAGTGGAATATATAGATAGATTAGATATATTGGTAGGAACTTTGGCAGAAAAGATCAATACTATACATAAAAAAGGTCGAGGATTAGATGGAGAAAAGAATGAGCTAGATTTTTTTGAATTTGACTCATCCAATCCATCAGCTACTATAAAGGTAAATCCAGCACTAGCAGATTTTAATAAAATTGCAGCATCTAAATCAGGAGATAAAGGTGATGGAGAAATAATTAAAGAAATATTAGAATTAAGGAAAGAGCCATTGTATGTAAAGTATGATTGGGAAAGTAAAGATAATAAAACAGGAGAAAAAAGTTTAAATATAGACGAATATTATAGGGATTTAATTACAAATCTAGGTTTAAAACGAGAAGAAGCAAGAGAAATTGCTTTTAGTCAATCTATGCTTGTTAAACAAATAACAGAAAGAAAGCAAGAAATTTCTAATGTGTCCTTAGATGAAGAAATGGCAAACATGTTGAAATACCAACATTCTTATATAGCTAATTCTAGAGTGATAAATGCTATAGATGAAATGATTGACCAGATAGTAAACAGGCTAGGTTTAGTTGGAAGGTAAACCTTCAAACATTAGTGACAAACGTTAGGGACAGTCCCTAACGTTTGATTAAATCGTAAGGGCGAACTTTGATCGCCAGTATTTCGAGGAAACGGAGTGAGTAAATTGAATTTTGGATTTAATACTGCAGTTAAAGGACTTTTAGCAAGTCAAAGGTCATTATATACTACTAATCATAATATAAACAATATAAATACAAAGGGTTTTTCTAGACAACAAGGTTTTCAAAGAGCCACTACTCCATTTGAAATACCAGGTACAGGTTATTTAGGTACAGGCACTGAGATATATGATATACAAAGAGTTAGGAATTCCTATATAGATTTTAAATATTGGAATGAGATGGCACCACAGGGAGAATGGGAAGTTAAAAAAGATGGATTATATGAAATAGAAAAACTATTTGGAGAACCTTCTAATAGTAGCTTTAGAAGACATATGGATGATTTTTATGCAGCTATGGAAAATATGAGTGAAAATTCTCGAGACCCTTCCTATAGAGAACCTGTTAGAGAAAATGCTTTAGCCTTAACTAAACATATTAATGAATCTGCAGTAAGATTAGAAAAACTAAAAAAAGAAACTGAAGTTTCTATAGATGCTAGAGTAAAAAAAGTAAATACTTTGGCAAGTCAAGTTGCAGCTTTAAATAGACAGATACATTCTCATGAAATAAGTGGAAGGTCTGCTAATGATTTACGAGATAGAAGAGATTTGCTAGTAGATGAATTATCTAAAATTGTAAATGTAAAAGTAGACGAATCTAGTGATGGAAAGTATAGAGTAAGTATATCTGGAGTGACCTTAGTGGACCATATCAATGTATCAGAAATTAAAGTTAATAAAGAAGGCCCAGTAGGAAATCCAAATGAAATAAAATTAGAATGGGGAAATGGTTCAGAAGTAAAATTAAGATCAGGTGAAATAAAAGGATTATTAGAACTATATAATGGAGATGGAAAAGACAATAACTATAGAGGTATTCCATATTATCAAAGGAAGTTAGATGAGTTTGCTAAAGGCTTTGCAGATAAATTCAATGAACAGCATAAAAAAGGACAAAAATTAGGTGGAGGAGAAGGTGGAGACTTTTTTACTTATAAGGAGACAGATGGAATAGCAGCTAGCTTTACCCTTCATGAGGATATAATAAAGGATGTAAAAAATATAGCTGCAGGCGGAGAAAATGGTACAGGAGATGCCAGTGATAATAAAAACCTATTGGCATTAATTAAACAAAGAGATGATGGGACATTTTTTGGAGATGTAGATAAAGGAATATCCCAAGGAACTCCTGATGATTTTCTAAAATCCATAATTTCTAATTTAGCAGTAGATAGTACACAAGGTCGAAGAATGCAAAGTTCACAAACTATAATACTAAAAAATATTGAATCTAAAAGGGATTCCATATCTGGTGTATCTTATGATGAAGAAATGGCAAATTTAGTTCGATACCAACATTCTTATATAGCTTCAGCCAGAATGGTAACCACGATAGATACCATAATGGATGTGACTATAAACAGATTAGGATTAGTTGGAAGATAAATTTTCCAACTAATCCAATTGTATAAAAACCGTAAAGGAAAGGATTGAAACAAATGAGAGTAACCAACAATATGCTAGTAAATAATATGGTTTATAATTTAAATCAAAATTTACGTAGTTTAGAAAAACTCCAATATCAAAAGGCAACTGGAAAAAAATTTAGAGTACCTTCTGATGATCCAATTGGAGTTAGTAAATCTTTAAAATTTCATACAGATATATCTAAACTTGAGCAATATGAAAGAAATACAAAAGATGCCCTATCTTGGATGAAAGATACAGAAACAGCATTAAGAGAAATAAATGAAGCATTAAAGAGAACCTATGAGTTGACTCAAGATGCAGCCAATGGTACTAAAACAGGGGAAGATTTAAAGAAAATAAGAGAAGAAGTAGAGCAAATAAAAGAACATTTAATCCAAATAGGAAATACCACTTATGCAGGAAGACATGTATTTAGTGGATATAAGACAGATGAAAAATTATTTGACGAAAATGGAAATTATAATATAGCCTTAGATAAGGATGAAATATTTGAATACAATGTAGGAGTATCAGAAAGGGTAAAGGTGAATACTCTTGGAGGGAAAGTGTTTGGGGATCCTAATGGTAATTATGATGGAGATGTTAATAAAGGAGAAAAAGCATATTTAATTCAAGTATTTGATAATTTGTCATCTGCCCTAGAAAACAATAAACCAGATGAAATTCAAAATGCCATAACAAAACTTCAAAATTCTCAAGAACAAATTTTATCAGTTAATGCTGAAGTAGGGGCAAAGATGAATAGATTAGAGCTAACAGAGAAGAAGTTAGCTGTACAAATAGAAGGAGTATCAGAACTTCTATCCTATAACGAAGACATAGATATGGCTGAAATATCTATGCAAATTGCCATGGCTGAAAACGTATATATTTCCAGTTTAATGACAGGTGCTAAAGTAATTCAACCTACATTGGTGGAATTTTTAAGGTAAAAAATACTATAAATCTACCTATTATATGGTATAATATATCACATAATAGGTTTTTTTGTGGGACTATTAAAAGGAGAGGTGAGTAAAATGAAAATTAGTACGGAAATTTTTGGACAAATTGAAATAGATAAAGAGAAAATAATTGCATTTCCAGAGGGTTTATTAGCCTTCGAAGAAGAAAAAGAGTTTGTAATTATAAATACTGATGACAAGGCCCAATTTTCATGGCTTCAATCCATCAACACTCCAGAATTGGCATTTGTAATTATGAATCCTTTTTTTGCCTTTCCAGATTATGAAATAGTCATACCGAAAAGAGTTCAAGAAAAATTAAAAATAGAAGAAGAAAAAGATGTAGCTATATACTCCATAGTAGTAGTACCAGAAGATATGGAAAAGATGACAACCAATCTTTTAGGGCCCATTGTTATAAATGCTAATAGAAAATTAGGAAAACAGATAATATTAGATGATGATAGATATACTACAAAGCATTTTGTTTTTCAACAAAAATCTGAAAGTAGGAGTGATTAATATGCTAATATTATCTAGAAAACAAGATGAGTCTATCATCATAGATGGAAATATTGAGATAAAAATATTGGAAATAGAAGATGGGAAAGTAAAAATAGGAATAGAGGCTCCAAAAGAGATTGAAATCTTTCGCCAAGAATTATATAAAAGTATAAAAGAAGAAAATATAAAAGCAGCAAAAGCTAATGTAGATTTAGCAGAAATAAATGAATTATTTAATAAAAACAGGAATTAGAGGTGAAGAAGGTGAATGACATAAATAGGGTAGACAAAATTAATTGCAATAATTGTTGGAATATACTGGTAGTAGATGATGATCATTATGTGCACATATTGATAAAAGAAATGCTTAAAGATTTTACTTTTGGTGGGAAATCATTCACAGTTTTATCTGCTTATTCTAGTATAGAAGCATTGAATATTTTATATAATAGTGAAAACATAGCCTTAGTTCTTTTAGATATATTTTTAGAAGAAAAAGACTCTGGTTTAAGATTGTCAAAATATATAAGAGAAGTCTTAGGCAATTCAGCAACCAGAATAGTATTAATGACTAATAGAAGGAATAAAAAATTAGAGGAAGATGCTATATTAAATTATGATATAAATGGTTATGAAGATAAAACTGAACTATTATCTAATAAATTACTTACAGTAGTTATTTCTTCTTTAGGAAGTTATAAAGATATTTTACAAATTAATAATAATAAAAAAATTATGGAACAAGTAGTGCTTTCTTCTCCTACACTACTTAAAGCTGATTCTTTAGAGAATTTTATTACTTCTGCATTATTACATTTAAATTTTGTTATAAATTTAGATCAGGATGATCCATATCATATAAATGGATTAGCTGCATTAAGATCTTTTGATGAAAAGACATTTAGTATTGTAGCTGGTTATGGTAAATATGAAAACAGTATTGGTAATATGATAATTGAAACAGTATCTAAAGAGGAATTTCAGTTGGTGAGACAAGCTTATAAGAACCAGTACTATATAATGACTAATGATATATACACATCATACTATAATAGTTCTAGTGGAGTAGAAGGAATAGTATTTTTAGAAACACGAGGAAATACTGACCATTTAGATGAAGATTTATTAGACATATTTAACAATAATGTTTTAGTAGCCTTTGAAAGTTTGTGTTTAAATAAAGAAATAGAACAAACCCAAAAAGAAATATTATATTTATTAGGAGAGGTAACAGAGGCACGTTCAGAAGAAACTGGAAACCATGTAAAGAGGGTTTCGGAGTATTCTAAACTAATAGCAAAAAAATGTGGATTGTCTAAAAGAGAAATTATGTTAGTAAGTATGGCATCACCAATTCATGATATAGGGAAAGTGGCAATTCCAGACAATATATTGATGAAACCAGGGAAATTAACTCCTGAAGAATTTGATATAGTAAAAACTCATACAACCATAGGACATAATTTACTAAAACATTCTGATAGAGATATATTAAAATCAGCTGCCATAATAGCTTACGAACATCATGAAAGATATGACGGTAAGGGGTATCCTCAAGGATTAAAAGGTGAAGAAATTCATATGTTTGGACGAATAGTAGCAGTGGCAGATGTATTTGATGCTCTAGGCTCACCTAGAGTATATAAGAAACCATGGATTATGGAAGATATATTAAATTATTTTCAACAAGAAAAGGGCAAACATTTTGACCCAATATTAGTAGATGTTTTGTTTGATAATTTAGATGAGTTTTTAGAAATAAAGGAAAAGTATTCAGATGAAGAAGCTAATGCTATGTAGGAGGGAAAAAATGAAAATCATCAAGAAAATCACAGGAATAGTTATGATTACTATTATTGGAGCCATGATATTATTAAATTCTAATTATACTTATACTATGGACACTTACACTATGAGTAATAAGATTGTAGAGAAGGTTAAAGAAATAGAAACAACAGAAGATAAAGTGAAAGAAACATTTGTATTTGCAAGAATCATTAAAAATAGTCCTTATTATAATAATTATTCCTATAATAGAAAAAAAGTTGGGAGTTTAAAAAAATACGAAATTGTTGAAGTAATTAGAGATAGATCTTATGAATGGTATTTGGTAAAATCTGAGGATGGTAAATGTGGCTGGGTTTCTAAAAATGCTCTTTATATTCCAAAAGATCCAGAAACAAACAATCATAAAATGACCCAAGATGAAATTGAAAATTTTGCAAATTCCAGAGGTCTTAAAAGTGATACTTCATATTTAATATGGGTAGATATAGATAGGCAATTAACCCATATATTTTTAGGTCAAGAAGGGAATTGGCAATTACATAAAACTATGCCCTGTTCTACAGGGAAGAATATTTCACCTACTATTAAAGGAACATTTAAGATACAAGATAGGGGAAAATGGTTTTATACAGAAAGACTAAAAAGTGGAGCAAAATACTGGGTAAGATTTAACGGTCCATATCTTTTCCACTCTTTTCCGATGGACAAGCAAAGAAATATAATAGACAATACCTTAGGAGAAAGGGCATCATCTGGCTGTATTAGACTATCTATGGAAGATAGTAAATGGTTTTATGATTATGTAAAGAAGGGAAGTACGGTTTTTGTGAATTAGTGGGACAGTGGGGGACAGGGGAGATAGAGATGAAAATAAAAAAATATAATAAACTAATCCGAGATAATATTCCAGAAATTATTGGGAAAAGTGGCAAGGAAGCCATTGTAAAAAAACTTACAGATGAAGAATATATAGAGGCATTAAATTTCAAATTAGGCGAAGAATTAGAGGAATACATAGAAAGTGAAGATGTTGAGGAATTAGCAGATATAGTTGAAGTAATTTATGGAATTTTGGATTATAAAGGGGTTTCAATTGAAGAATTTGAAGATGTTAGACAAAATAAAGCTAAAGAAAGAGGGACTTTTAAAGAGAGACTTATGTTATTAGAAGTTAGGGGCGATTGATTTTGACTACTAATATAGAATCGACAGGAAAACTTCATAGTTATGCTGAAGATCTATTTGTAGAATTATTTTGTGATGCATTTGGGCCAGAAAAATCTCAATACTTATTTATTCAATATCCATTTGTAGATATTTATGGTAATAGAAGATATATTGATTTTGCTTTAGAAAGCGAAGATATGAAAATTGCAATAGAAATAGATGGAGAAACTTATCATAATCCTAATAAAGTATCTAGTAACAAATATTATGATGATTTGTTGAAACAAAATAGCCTTATATATGAGAATTGGAAAGTTTATAGATGGGTATACAATCAATTAAAAGACCAACCTGAAAAAGTTAAGGACGAGATGGTAACTTTTCTAGGGGAAATGCCCATATTTGGATATATAGATGATTATTTACCAAAACAAAAGGGAAAGATAATCGAACTCAAAGATCATCAGCAAGAGGCAGTGGATAATCTTGAAGAAATGAGAAAAGCAGGGGAAAGCATAGCTTTACTTTACCATGCAACAGGTACGGGGAAAACTGTAACTGCTGTTAGTGATGCGAAAAATGTAGGGGAGAGAA
>CAZMBD010000006.1:28708-35688 GCA_964564325.1 uncultured Clostridiaceae bacterium | reverse complement strand
GTAGCATCACAGGATTCAGCTACTAGGGTATAGTCTCTTAACTATAAATCTCATATAGCCTTATTTACATTTTATAAATAAGTACAACAAGATTAAAGGTGTTACCTTTCCCTATTTATATATCTAGGTTGCTAAAGGCTTTTCCTTCTAGGTGTCCTTTAACAAGATATATCTTAGGAAGCTATACCTAGTATGCTTTTTCTGTTTCTTTGCCACAAACCAGGATTTTCACCACCTTTCTTTTTAATTTTTTTATCTATAATACTCCATTGTTTCCAATTGTTTTTATTGTTAAATGTGAGTTTTTCTTTGTCTGTTAAAAGTCTATCTTTTAAAGGTTTTGGTACTTTTTCATAATTGTAGCCATAGGCTCTTCTAGCAA
The DNA here is from genome assembly GCA_964564325.1 of uncultured Clostridiaceae bacterium. Lineage (GTDB taxonomy): Bacteria > Bacillota > Clostridia > Tissierellales > Tepidimicrobiaceae > JAAZMA01. The sequence goes on along the minus strand of CAZMBD010000006.1, from coordinate 35,306 downwards.
TTACTAGGGCTGCTGATTCATGGACATTTAATCCATATTGATGAGAATATTTATATAGTCCTATTTTACTTGTGTATTGTGGTTTTACTTTTATTATTTCTATTCCTTCTCTTTTAGCCTTGCTTTCAATATTTGTTAATAGCTTTTTATATGCAAATTGATCTTTTATTCTTCTAAATTTCTTCTTTACTTCTCTATCGTCTTTAAAGTTTAGGTCTTCTATGGCTATGGCACACTTTTTAGTTTTTGCTATTTCTATTACATCTCTAGCTAGTTCGCCACATAGATTATCTCGTCTATTAGTTTTTGCATATAAAAGTTCACCTTGTTTTAAGTAAGTACTCCATTTATAATTTCCATCTTTATCTACCTTCGTTAAGGCAAATCCATCTGGGTTTGTGTCTATGCCTATTATTCCATTATCTATAGTGTAGGTTTCTTTATATTCTCTTATTTTACTTTCATCTATAGTTATATGAACATAGATTTTACCTTGTCTTTTAATAAGTTCTACTTTATAGGCCTCTCCTGTTTCTAAATAGTCTAGTACCATTTGTCTATAGTTTCTTCCATTTATCTTTCCAGTTTTCTTAGATTGTTTTTGTGGTAAATATAATGGTACTTGTATTTTTATCGCCCAATTGTTTTTATCTCTATTTAAAGTTGATGTTTCTAGAAAAGTCATATTATTTTTAACTATTATTCTTAAGTTTGGATTACCACATTTAGTTTTATCTCCTCTGGAATAATAGTTATTGTCCCTTAATTCTTTCCATTCTTCATTTGATATTTGACCTTTACATCTTTTGATAAAGTTTTTTCTTCCTCCAAATATTATCTTTGGAATTGTATTGTTATCTAGATGTTCTTTGTAGATTTGTTGTTTCTTTTTTAGTTTTTCTAATCTTTTATTTAATTGATTTTTCTTATTTTGAGATTTTGTTTTTTTAACCTGATTTTCTACTTGATTTACCTTTTTTGAATAATTATTGTAATTATCTTTAACTAGTATTTTTTGAGAATTTATAATTTGTTTTGCTTTTTTTAATGCATCTTTACTTTGTCTTATATTTAATCCATATTTTTTTGATATTTCTTTTTCTATTTCAAGACCTGTCATTTTTCCTTCTAGGAGCCTTTTAAATCCATATCTTTGTGCTGATGAAAATACAGTTATTAGTCTATTAATTTCAATTTCTGCTTCTTTATTTACATTAATTAATATACCTTTAACTGTTACTTTCATCTGTTCCACCTTCTTTTTCCCATCTTAATATAGTGGTTCTAGATACATTTAAATATTTACACGCTTGTTTTTGTGTTAATAGTTTAAACATAAGTTTCATCCCCCTATGTCTAAGTTTATCCTAAATTATTTGGCATATCAACATATTTTATAATTATTTAATATTGTTTCTATATGCTGCTTCAAACCTCCTTTGGCTTAAGTATAATATATCATTATTCCCCAATTTTTAAAACCTTTAAACTAAATTTTAGGCATATATTACAAAAAATTAAAATAGATTATATTAAGTACCTATGCGAGGTGGTTTTATTGAAATTTTTCTTTGTTCGTAAAAAAACTTTATACTGGATTATAGGCATTCTAATAGCAATAATTGGACTATGTATTATTTATTATCTAGTCTAAAAAAAGGAATTAAATAAAAATAGGGCAAATCTATACTAATATTTAGTCCTATTTTTATTTAATTCTAAAGAATAGTATAGATCTATAAGTCTATCTAATTCTATACTATATTTCAATAATTCTTCCTTATCTGTATCCATTATTACCATTTCATTTAATTGACCTCGCTTTTTTTCTATCTGACTTTTAATCTCCTCTAGTGAACATTTTGCACCCATAATAATCATCCTTCCTCTAGTTAATATTTTTCTATTATTACATTCACATTCTATTATAGCAATAAATAACAAAAATTAATATACTAAATATTGTTTTTTGAAAATAAAAGATTAGCATATGCTAATCTTTTATGTATTAACTTCTATAATTCTTCTATATCTAATACTATTATATCTTTCCCATATTCAATATCCAAGGTTTTTAACAATTCTTCCCTAGTATCTCCATAAGATTTGTGAACTTCAATAATATCTAATGTATAACCTTCTTCCAGTTTTAACTTTATTTGTTCTTCAAACCAACCTAAATAGATGCCAATTCTATCATTTAAATTAAACCCTCTTCCAGAACCTTGATAATTAGTTCGTTCTCTTAATAATTCGTCTAAAGTGGATTTGTCTTTAATATTGCATACTGAATATTTAGTTATTATATTTTTTACCCTTTTCTCCACATCTTTATAGGCTAATAACATAACTTTATATTTTGTATCAACATTACCCATGTTTTTCGCCCCTTTTTTTATTTTCTTATTTAAGATATACCCTTATATTTTAATTATAATCTATATTAGGAATATTATGTTATTTATTTTTGAGAAATTTGTTAGAATCTAATAATATTTAATTTGATACTTAAATATTTTAATTATATAATTAATTTTTTTAATATCATGCTTGACATTGTTTAAAAAACATGATATCTTTAATTAAGAAAAATTATTTTGAGTTTTCAGTTTGTTTAAAGGGGGTTTTATTATGGAAAATTATGCAATAGAAGTAAATCAATTAAAAAAAGATTTTAAAATCAAGAAAAAAACTAGATTCTGGAAGAAAAAAAGTGTTAAAGAAGAAAAATTTGTCGCCGTTGATGAGATTAGTTTCAATGTACAAAAAGGAGAAATATTTGGATTCTTAGGTCCAAATGGTGCAGGAAAAACCACCACTATTAAAATGATTTCTACATTACTAATACCTACATCTGGCAATATAAAAGTTAATGGTGTAGATGTAGTAGAAAAACCAAATGAAGTACTAAAAAATCTAGGCACTGTATTATCTGGCGAAAGAAGTACTTATTGGAAGTTAACAGGAAGGGAAAATTTAGAATACTTTGCTGCTATGAATGGCATAAAAGGAAAAGAAGCAGAAGAAAAAATTAATTATCTTTTAAATAGATTTAATTTAGAAAAAAGAGCTGATGAAACAGTGGAGAAATATTCTACTGGAATGAAACAAAGGGTAGCACTTGCTAAGGCTTTAATAGCTAATCCAAAAATACTTATATTAGATGAGCCTACATCTGGGCTAGATCCTCAGTCAGCTAGAAATTTAAGGGAATTGATATTGGAGATAAAAGAAGAAGGCAGGACCATATTATTAACTACCCACTATATGGAGGAAGCTGATCAATTAAGCGATAGAATCGCAATAATTGACCATGGGAAAATAATAGCCATGGATACTCCAGAGAATTTAAAAAATGATTTAGAAGACACTAATGCCATTTTATTAGAATTAAATAATTGGAATGAAAATATTTTAAATGAAATTAAAACTATGCCTAAAGTGAAAAATGTAAATTCAAAATTTAAGGAAGATATTGAGAGATGGGAAGTAAAGGTTCATATGAAAAATGGCACTAATGGAGTAAATGATTTGATTTCTGTAGTTTCAAATACAAATACTAAAATAATGAATTTCAAAGTAGAAGAACCTACTTTAGAAGATGTGTTTATTAATCTTACTGGCAAATCATTAAGGGAATAGGAGGGATACTATGTTAGGAGCAGCCTTTGCTGTATTTAAACGAGAAATGAGAATAATGCTAAGATATCCATCTTGGTTTATACCAATGCTAATATGGCCTGTAATATTTCCTTTGGGATATTTATTTACTGCAAAAACATTGTCTGGTACTGGTAATGCTTCACTTGATGCATTTCAAACTGTGGCAGGAACTACGGATTATACTACTTATATGTTAGTGGGAACCACTATCTGGATGTGGATTAATTCCATGTTATGGAGCTTTGGTTCTTGCTTAAGAATTGAACAAGTAAGAGGTACACTAGAATCTAATTGGCTTTGCCCTGTGCCTAAAATATCTCTCTTATTTGGATATTCATTGTTTCAAATTTTAACTAGTTTTGTCTATATTATTGTTTCGGTTATAGAGTTTAAATTTTTTTACAATTTTGAATTTATAGGTAGTCCATTATTGGCATTATTAATTATTTTAGTATCTATACCAGCTGTTTATGGATTAGGATTTGTATTTGCATCACTGGTTATGTGGGCTAAAGAAGCTAATTCTATGGTATTTATGGTAAGGGGAATAATGACTATATTTTGTGGTATAACTTATCCTTTAGCGGTATTACCTAATTGGATGAGAAATATTTCAGAATTCATCCCCATGACTCATAGTGTAAATGCCTTAAGAAGAGTTATATCTTCAGGTGCTGTCATATCAGATATTAAACGCGAAATATATATACTACTTATATTTGGAGCCATTCTCATGGTATTAGGAATTATAGCTTTTAATTATACTCAAAACAAAGTAAAAGAAACTGGAACACTTGGGCATTATTAGATGGGAGGGAGAAAAATGTTTAAAGACTATTTGTTAGCAATATCTGCAATTATAAAGAAGGATGCTAAGATTTTCTTTAGATATCCTGTTAATGCTATATTTAGAATAATAGAACCTATAATGTGGATAGCTCCAGTATATTTTTTAGCTAAAGCCTTTCAGGTAAATGGTAAAAATATAGGTTTTGGGGAATACACTGGTACTACAGATTTTATGGCATTTTTAGTTATAGGTAGTATTGTAGGCTCTTTTGTATCTTCTGTATTATGGGGAATGGGTTTTTCCCTTAAAAGTGAAATGGATGCAGGGGTAATTGAATCCAATTGGCTAACTCCTATACCACTATGGGTACAATTAATTGGTAGATCTATATTTTCTTTAATTATAACTACTGCAAATTCCTTGGCTACAGCCGTTTTAATTTGGCTTCTCTTTGGATTTAATATAGGCAGTGGAATAGGTGAAGCATTGCTTACTCTAATTCCTATGCTAATAGCATTATATGGACTAGGTTTTGGTATAGCTGCATTGGTTTTAATAACTAATAATGCCAATAATATAATAGATATTACTAATTTTCTCTTAAATATATTATCTGGAGAAGCGTTCCCAATAACAGTACTTCCAAGGGGTATTATGGCTATATCACTAGCACTACCGATAACCTATGGCTATGATGCAATTAGAGGAATACTCTTAGACACAAATACTTTACTTCCTCTTTATATGGAAAAATGGATTTTAATAGTCTTTATGGTGGTAGGAGTCTTTGTAGGATATGGAATATTAGTTAAAACAGAAAAGTATTGTAAGACTATGGGTAATATTGGTTTTCATTAATTAGATTTGACGTTTACAAAGGGGCTATCAGAAAATAGATAGTCCCTAAAATTTCATATGTCAACACTTAGATAAATCAAGGGAATGAACATCCTCAAAAGCCAGAACATGATCACTTAGATCTAAAATGTCTTTATCATGGGTAGATATAATTATTATCTTGTCTTTTTTATATTCTGGAAGGAAATCTAAAAATCGTTCTTTTCCTTTTTTTAAATTACTGATTACTTTTTGTAGGGAAAGCATTTTTAAGTAAAAATCAAGTTGAGATTCTTTGTATTCTTCGCCAAATGTCAAATTATATAACAAGCTTTCTCTAAGTAAAAAGGGTTCTTGTTCACATACTGCTATTTTGTTTCTACGCATTTCCATCATATTTAAGTCTTTTGAAGATACTCCATTATATAATATATCTTCATTTTGTTCTTACATATAAAGTCCAGGAATAATTCGTATTAAAGTACTTTTCCCACTTCCGTTTACTCCTTTTAATGAATAGATTTTCCCCTTTTCAAATATATAATTAAAGTCTTGGAAAATTGGTTTACCATCAAGATAAGCAAAATTTAAATTATCTACAGATACATATTCGATTTTTTCTAATACTTTTTTATCATTATCATCTTGAAGTTTTTCTTCTTTAAAAACTTCTCTTGTACGATCTAAAAAAGCTAAAACTTCAGGTATATCTCCTGCTATAGTAAAAAAGTACTTTGTAGCGCCCATCATTAGATTAAAATAAGAAAGAATCACAGTAAACTGACCAATGCTCATGGTACTATTAATAACAGCTTTCCCCCCTAATAAAAATGTAGCAATATTTGCAAAAAGTAAAAGAAATTTGTCTACACTATCAAATATATAAGATAATCTTTCCAGCTCTAAAGCTGTTTTATAAAAAGGTGTCATAGCCATATCAAGCTTTGAACTAAATCCATCTACTATACCATAAGTTTGCAAAAAACGTATATGTGAAAGCTGGTCATCAGCACAAGAAAAATATTTTGATGAATTTTCAGAAAACTTATAATTTGTACGAAAAAGTGGCTCTTTCAGTGCAAAATAAGCAAGAACATAAAGTATGTTTAGACCAAGCATAGCAAATCCCAGATATACATTAACCATATATAATAAATGTAAATAATTCAACCTACTTTAAAGTAGGTTTTTATCTCCTGTTTTTATAGATTTTGGCATGTTATTTGCATATCTTTATTCATAAGGAGTGATTGTATGGATTTTAATCTTATTTCTTTTGGTGAATCATTGCGAAAGACAAGGTATAAA
>CAZMBD010000006.1:12196-28608 GCA_964564325.1 uncultured Clostridiaceae bacterium | reverse complement strand
TAAATTATAAAAGGCGACACACAGTCGCCCTTATTTCTTCTGAGCCTTAGGATCAGATACTATTTCATACCCACCTAGTGCTGCCATCGTAACTAATATTGCATTTATTATGGTTATTATTATTCCTTGAAATCCTTCTCCAATTTTACTAAAGAAAAAAGTTAAAATCAATGCTATTATAAATGCGTAAAGTCTAACAAAACTTTCTCCGAATTGCTTCTTAACAATAGATTTTGTAAATTGAACTATAAGATTTGTAGCTAAAACTAAACCTACAAAGGTAGTTAAAACTTCTGGTGTCATAAAATCGTTGTACACTAGCTCACCCCCTTTACTCTACATATCATAGTAATTACTTCTTCTCTAGTAGCTATATCACTTGGTCTTTTCCCATCAGTAATTCCGTTTTTAATTGCCCAGTTCCAGGCTTCCTTTGCCCATGAAGAAGGTTGATTTTTAAGCATAATGTCTACATCCCTTTTAAACCTTTCCCATTCTTCCCAATTATTGTAGTTTAAAATACGAGGACAGTTTTTCCCTGACCAGTCAAAATGCCTTCTTAGTCTTTCTACTCCCCAATTTCTTTCCCTTAGAATTTTCGTTGTAATTTTCACTGCATTTTCCAATGTTTTTTCTCTATTTCCAGATTCGCATATCTCTATGCTAATGGATTTATAATTTCCTTCTTTAGAACCTGCATGATAGGCTAATTCATTTAAAGGTATGGCTTCTATGATTTCCTTTTCATCCACCACAATATGCCAAGATGCCACTCTATTATTAGATGGATTTACTAACCAATCTCTTTCATTTTGAGCAGTAGATTTTAGATTTGCTGTGGAATGTATGGTTATATATTCTGGTATTATTTTAGTTCCAGGTCTTTTATCCTTATTAATAGATATATGCTGAATTTTATAAATCATACTATTCACCTCCACTACAATATATAATTTAAACTATATTTATTTACTAAAAAACAATCAAATAAAAGGCTCTGCATACCTATTGAATAGATATAAGAAAGGACAGGTACTTTTGTTTGGTTCCCAAACAAAAGCCTTGCACACCCATGGAAATAAACCAAGGTAGGTACCTGTCCCCAATGTTTGACTACAGTATCCTTTTTAAAAATTGTCCAGTATATGATTTGTCCACTTTACCTACTTCTTCAGGAGTGCCTGTGGCAACTATAGTGCCTCCCTTGTCACCACCTTCTGGTCCTAAATCTATAATATAGTCTGCTGTTTTTATTACATCTAAATTATGTTCTATGACTATGACTGTATTTCCTCCTTCTACTAATTCGTCTAATACTTTCACTAATTTATGAATATCTGCCATATGAAGTCCTGTAGTAGGCTCATCTAATATATATATGGTTTTACCTGTACTTCTTCTGCTAAGTTCTGTAGCAAGTTTTACTCTTTGAGCTTCTCCACCAGATAGTTCTGTAGAAGATTGACCTAATTTTATATAGCCTAGTCCTACATCATATAATGTCTGTAGTTTTCTGCTTATTTTAGGTATATTTTCAAAAAATCCTAGAGCTTCTTCAACTGTCATATCTAATACATCCGCTATACTCTTTCCTTTGTATTTCACTTGTAGTGTTTCTCTATTATATCTTTTTCCCTTACATACTTCACAGGGAACATATACATCGGGAAGAAAATGCATTTCCACTTTTAGTATTCCATCTCCACTGCAGGCCTCACATCTGCCTCCTTTTACATTGAAACTAAATCTTCCTTTTTTATAGCCTCTCATCTTCGCCTCTGGTGTCATGGCATAAACATCTCTTATATGGTCAAAGACTCCAGTATAAGTGGCAGGATTAGATCTTGGGGTTCTGCCTATGGGGGATTGATCTATAACTATGGCCTTGTCTAAATGTTCTAGACCTTTTATTTCTTTATGTTTACCAGGTTTTATTTTAGCTCTGTTTAATTTTTGTGCTAAGGATTTATATAGTATTTCATTAATTAAAGTACTTTTTCCAGAACCAGATACTCCTGTTATACAAGTAAATACTCCTAGGGGAATTTTTACATCTATATTTTTTAAATTATTTTCACTGGCTCCTATTATTTCTATCCAATTTCCATTAGGTTTATTTCTCTCTCTAGGTATTTCAATTTTCTTTTTTCCTGATAAATATTGCCCTGTAATAGATTTTGGATTTTCCTTTATTTCTTCTACAGTTCCTTCTGCAACTATATAGCCTCCATGGACTCCTGCTCCTGGACCTATGTCTACTATATAGTCTGAACTATACATAGTTTCCTCATCATGTTCCACTACTATTAGGGTATTTCCCAAATCTGTTAAATTTCTTAGGGTTTTTAAAAGTTTAGCATTGTCCCTTTGATGTAGCCCAATACTTGGCTCATCTAGTACATAGATTACCCCTACTAGACTGGAACCTATTTGAGTGGCAAGTCTAATCCTTTGAGATTCTCCTCCAGATAATGTTCCTGCATTTCGAGACAATGTTAGATATTCTAGTCCTACATCTTGAAGGAATTTTAATCTTTCTTTTATTTCCTTTAAAACTTGTTCTCCGATAAATTGTTGTCTTTCATCTAGTTCTAGATTTTCAAAAAAATCTATAGCTTGAGATATAGATAGATTAGTTAATTCAGCTATATTTAATCCACCTATTCGAACAGCTAAAACTTCCTCTTTAAGTCTATTGCCTTTACAACTAGGACAAGGAATTTCTGACATATAATCGTCTATTCTATCTCTCATATAATCTGAATTAGTATCTCTATATCTTCTTTCTAAATTTGGAATTACGCCTTCAAATTTCCCCTTATATCGTCTCCATCCAGTATAACGAGAGTCAAATTCAAAGGAAATAGTTCCATCTGTTCCATATAGTAGTTCATCCATAAATTTCTTTGGTGCATCCTTTAAGGGAGTGTCCATATCAAAATTATTATTTTTTGCTATAGCCTTAAACATTTGATAATAATAGGTAGATTCATTGGAAGTACTAAATGGTGCTATTCCCCCTTGATTTATACTTAATTCTGGATTTGGTATTACTTCTTCTATGTCTATTTCTTTATGATAGCCAATTCCATTACAAGTAGGACAAGCTCCAAAAGGAGAGTTAAAAGAGAACATTCTAGGAGATAGCTCTTCTATAGCCACATTACAATCAGGGCAGGCTAATTTCTCACTAAAAAGTATCTTTTCTTCCCCTATAATATCTATCATTACCAAGCCATCGGCAAGTCTTAAGGCTGTTTCTATAGAATCAGAAAGTCTTCCTTCTATGCCTTCTTTTATAATTATTCTATCTACAACTATTTCAATATCATGTTTTTTGTTTTTTTCTAATTTTATTTCATCAGTGACCTCATGCATTTCTCCATCTACTATAATTCTTACAAAGCCTTCTTTTTTAATATTTTCTATTATGTTTTTGTGTTCTCCTTTCTTCCCCCTTATTACAGGAGATAAAATTTGTATTCTAGTTTTCTCTTCTAATTCCATAATTTTATCTACCATTTGTTCTACTGTTTGACTAGAAATTTCCTTACCACATTTATAGCAATAAGGTGTGCCTATTCGAGCATATAGTAGCCTTAAATAATCATAAATTTCTGTAACTGTACCTACTGTAGAACGTGGATTTCTACTAGTAGTTTTCTGATCAATAGATATGGATGGAGATAATCCTTCTATATATTCCACATCTGGTTTATCCATTTGTCCTAAAAACTGTCTAGCATAAGAAGAGAGACTTTCTACATATCGCCTCTGCCCTTCTGCATATATTGTATCAAAGGCCAAAGAAGATTTTCCCGAACCACTTAGGCCTGTAATTACTATCATTTTATTTCTAGGTAATTCTAAATCTATATTTTTTAAATTATGTTCTTTTGCACCTTTTATTATTATTTTATCCTTTTGCAATTATTTTCACCCCATTTGTAAATTTGAGACAACAGAGACGGTTCCCCTTGTCCCATAATTTTGGCTTACCCACCTCAAACATTAGGGACAGTCCCTAACGTTTGACATTTCAAACAAAAGGCCCTGCATACCTATTAAATAAATATATGAAAGGACAGTCCCTTTTGTTTGATTTACTTCAACCCTGCTTCTTGCATTTTTTTAAGTTCTATCATTTTATCTCTTAGTTCTGCTGCTTTTTCAAAATTTAATTCTTCTGCTGCTTTTAACATAGCAGATTGTAGTGCATCTATCATTGCAGTTATATCTTCTCCAGAAAATATTTCTGCTTCGTATTTTTCCTCTTCTTCTAAGGCTATGGTGGCTTCTATTACATCTCTTACATCTTTTACTATAGATTTAGGGGTTATATTATGTTCTTTATTGTATTTATCTTGTATTTCCCTTCTTCTATAGGTTTCTTCTATGGCTTTTTGCATAGATTTAGTTACATTATCAGCATACATAATAACCTGACCTGAAACATTTCTAGCTGCTCTTCCTGTAGTTTGAATTAGTGAAGTTTCAGATCTTAAAAAGCCTTCCTTATCTGCATCTAGTATGGCTACTAAGGATACCTCTGGTAAGTCTAAACCTTCTCTTAATAAATTTATACCTACTAATACATCATATTTCCCCAATCTTAGATCTCTAATGATTTCCATTCTTTCGATAGTATCTATATCTGAATGTAGATAAGTTACTTTAATATCTATTTCTTTAAAATAATCTGTTAAATCCTCTGCCATTCTTTTAGTTAAAGTGGTCACCAGTACTCTTTCGTTTTTTTCTGCTCTCTTTCTAATTTCATTTACTAAATCGTCTATCTGATGTTCTGTAGGACGTACATCTATTTTAGGATCTAAAAGTCCTGTAGGACGAATAATCTGCTCTACTGTACTTTCCGAATGCTTCAATTCATAAGGTCCTGGAGTAGCAGATACATATATTATTTGATTTACCATTCCTTCAAATTCATGAAATTTTAAGGGTCTATTGTCTAAGGCTGAAGGTAGTCTAAAACCGTATTCTACTAAATTAGTCTTTCTAGATTTATCCCCTTCATACATACCCCCTATTTGGGGAATAGTAACATGGGATTCATCTACTATAATTAAAAAATCCTCTGGAAAATAATCTATTAAAGTATAGGGTCTAGAACCTGCTAGTCTACCTGATAAATGTCTAGAATAGTTTTCTATTCCTTGGCAAAAGCCCATTTCTTTTAACATTTCAATATCATATCTAGTACGCTGCTCTAGTCTTTGAGCTTCTAGTAACTTTTCCTTTCCTCTTAATTCCTTTAATCTTTCTTCTAATTCATTCTCTATGCTAATAATTGCTCTATCTATTTTATCCTGAGACGTAGCATAATGAGAGGCAGGAAATATAGCAACATGATTTCTAGCTCCAATAATCTCTCCTGTAAGATAATTTAATTCCACTATTCTGTCTATTTCATCACCAAAAAACTCTACTCTAATGGTATTTTCACTAGAGGAGGCTGGAAATATTTCTAATATATCTCCTCTAACTCTAAAGGTACCTCGTGTAAAGTTTATATCATTTCTAATAAATTGAATGTCTATTAATTCTCTCATTATTTCATCCCTGTCTTTTATCATACCTGGCCTTAGGGATACCATTAAATTCTCATAATCTATAGGGTCTCCTAAGCCATATATACAAGACACAGATGCTACTATGATGACATCTCGTCTTTCAAATAATGCAGCTGTAGCCGAGTGCCTAAGTTTATCTATTTCATCATTTATGGAGGCATCTTTTTCAATATAAGTATCTGTTTGGGGTACATATGCCTCAGGTTGGTAATAATCATAATAGGATACAAAATATTCTACTGCATTATTTGGAAAAAATTCTTTGAATTCACTGGCTAATTGATAAGCTAAAGTTTTATTATGTGCTATTACTAGTGTAGGCTTTTGAACCTTTTCAATTATATTGGCCATGGTAAAAGTTTTACCTGAACCTGTTACTCCTAGTAATACTTGATGTTTTTTATTATTTAATATACCTTTAGACAGGGCATCAATAGCCTGTGGCTGATCCCCTGTAGGTTTGAAATTAGATTCAATTTTAAATTTATTCATTTTATCACCCTTTTTTGAACGTTTGTTCTGATATATTAATTATATTATACTATGAAAAAAAGTCAAAGTTTTTCTTTATTAAAATAGATTGCACATTTTTATATAATATTATAAACTAGTATAGAAGGAGGATACTATAATGAAAAAAATATTATTCCTTTTGATTATTGTTTTTATTGCAACTTTGTTAAACGGTTGTGGATCTCAAGAAAAAGTACCTTTTATAGCCAAAGACAAAACAAATGAAAAATCCCTAAATTTTAAAATTGAGAAAATTATATTATCAAAAGGTTTTCAATCCACTGAGCCTAATGTAGAGATACTAAAAAAAGATAATAGTTTAAAATTATTAGCATCTTTAGGCATAGTCGAAAGTTCAGGAATTAATATAGATAAAATTACCAAATCAGGAAATAACATCAATATATATATAGATAGACTATTAGATAATGGTAATGTACAATTAGCTGTACCTCAAATTTTAATACAGATACCAGAACTTGATATGGAAAAAACTGAAGGTTTGAATTTTAATATTATTAATCAAAATTATGAACCTATACATTTAAAATTTAATAAAAAACAAATTTTAAATACTATTTATTCTCAATTTAAAATTTCACCAAATACTACACCTAATGTAATGTTAACAAAGTCACATGACAATATGTTTTGGAATATCTCTTTTCAAAATATATTTGATAATGAGAATTATAGATCTCCATTGATTAATTTTAATGTTAAAGTAGATGCCCATACTGGTGAAATATTAGATTCTAAAAAAGACAATATTTCTAGCTATATAGATGAAGGACAACTATTAGATTATATACCCAATAACTATATATTATATAAGAAACAAAATACACAAAAAGATAATGAGTATGAAACCCTTTGGGTATATGATTCAAATACAAAGGAAAAATCTAAAATATATACATCGAAAAACAAAATACAATCCGCATTATTTAGCCCTGAGAATAATTATATTTCAATATTAGAAGTAGATGACAATATGGCAGATCTATATATTGTACCACGAGAAAATCAAATAGCTTATAAAATAACTCCTACTAATTATTTGCAAACTAAGACTATGAAATGGAAGGATGAAAATACACTTTATTTTATAAATGTAGGGGAAAATAGATCTACATTGTTATCTTATAATATAAATGATAATGATTATAAGCAAATTTTAACTGTAGATTTTAGAGTCGTAGACTTTGATATTTCAGAAGATAGTTTTGTATTTGTTCAAGAGGAAAAAGATTTAAATAATAAGAAAATCTTTATAACTAATAATGAAATGGATTTAGAGGAAATAGGTAGCGGCTCTAAGGCTAAGTTTTTAAATTCTAATAAGCTAATTTATTTAAAACATTTAGAAAAAGAAGATAGAAATATCCTCCAAATCTACAATATAGATGATGGTAGTAATAAGGATTTAGACTATAATATAGCTAATTATTTTATATTAAATGACAATTCCTTAAACTTTATAGAAAAGAACACTTGTAATAATGATTTTATCCTCTATAGATATAATGTTGAAGAAGACTATGTTTTGCCTATTGCAAATATAAATAGTGACAAAATATATTATGATCAGTCTAATAATAGAGGTTATATAGCACTATCCCATAATTCTGATGCAAGTATCAATTCAACTATATATTCTATAGATTTAGGAAAACTTGCTGTTTCAAATTAAAATAGTATTCAAACATGAGGGACAGTCCCCTTTGTTTGGAAATCAAACAAAGGGGACTGTCCCTTTTATTTGTTAGTTTCTAAACTTTGCTTTTTTTTTCTTTATTTTATCTAAAAATCTAGAAATAGGAGATTTAGCATCCTCAAGTATAACTCCATATTCAGACATATTTGAAACTGTTATTATGCCTAGATTAGATATTCCATTTTTATAGTCCTGAAATTCTTTTGTCATAATTTCATTTTCTCTTTGAAGTATTTCCAACCAAATATATTTTGGCCTATATTCTAAAATATCTTCTATATCCCAATTAGAATAGACTCTATTTCCATTTAAAGAGAGTATTATGTCTCCTGGTTTCAAACCCATGGATTTTCCTATGCTATTTGGCAATGTGTCTAGTACCTTTATTCCATGAGATACAGGTTTAAATATATATGTTCCACTTTCCTCTTTTTTTCTACCTATTTTTATAACTATTTCATGACCTAATGGAGAAAATATGGCTCCTATATATTTAAATATAGTATAATCTGTGGATAATTTAGCAAAAGCTATGAGTATTATACTGAATATTGAAAGTATAGTTGCTGTTTCCTTGGACTTTTTTTCTGGATAATTAGTTAGTGCATAATCTCCATAACCTAGTACAGCTATTATAGTAGCTGGATATATGGGAATTTCATTTATGAAAATTATAAAAGGTACAGGCCAAAACCTATTTAGCATAAATCCCCCTACTACCTGTCCTTCTCTTTCCATAAATATAGGTATGCTCATTCTTTTCCCATCTATTAATATTAAAAAACTCTCCACTAGATGAAGTACTCCTACTACCATTAGTATTCCTGAAATATTTATATTTGGATGTTTAAAAATTAAACTTATTAGGGCCATAATTCCACCAGCATAGGAAAAACAAATAAATCTAGGATGGATTAAAGATAATGCCAATGCTAGTGGTAGTATAAAATAAAAATCTTCTGGATTTATAGTGGTTTCTAAATATATAAATATTATACTTCCAATTAATCCTCCTAATAATCCAAAACACATAGATATTATGGTATTGTAAAATATAGATTTAGTATTAACACCTAATACCCCTTTTTCTAGTTTTCCCGTTTTCCTATATTGAAAAAATACTATACTTAATACCACTAGAAAAAGAGGTGATTTTATAGTGTGTAATATATTTAAAAAAGAATAATACAAAATTTTTAAGAAAAGATGCATTTATCTCATTATCTCCTTAATCTTTTCTATGGCCACTTTTAACTGTGTATCATTTTCCAAATTACCTATACCTATTTCTTCTATGTCTTCTGGCAAATCTACTACTATATCTGGTTCGATACCTATTCCATGAATATTAATTCCATTTGGAGTAAAGTATTCAGATGTAGTAAGTTTAAAACCTGAACCATCAGACATTTGTTTAATTCTTTGAACTATACCTTTACCAAAAGTTTTTTGTCCTATTAATATGCCTCTGTTTCTATCCTTTATAGCTCCAGCAAATATTTCTGAAGCAGAAGCAGAACCTTCATTCACTAGTACTACTAAGGGTATATCTGTATGTTGCTTTGTGGATTTTTCATAAGTCCTTTCTCCACTTCTAGTTTCTGTATAAACTATAGTTCCTTCATCTAAAAATTCATCTGTAATATCCACACATACGTCCAATAATCCTCCTGGATTATAGCGTAAGTCTAAAATTAGACCTGAAATATTTTTCTTCATTAAGGAATCTAATTCCTTTTTAAAATCTTTATAAGTCAATTCATCAAAAGATGTAAGTCTAATATAGCCTATATTGTCTTCTATTAAATCAGCTTTTACTGTTTTAAGTCGAATTTCTTCTCTCATAATACTCATGTCTATATATTTATTCTTGCCATCTTTTTCTTTTCTTAAAACTGTAATATTTACTTCTGTCTTAGGTTTTCCCTTCATTATTTTAACTGCTTTATCCATATTATCTGCAGTAAATTCTTGACCTTCTACTTTTATTATCTTGTCTCCTGTTTTAAGACCAGCCTTTTCTCCTGGTGTATCTTCTATGGGAGCCACTACGGTTATTAAATTATCTTCTCCTGGAGTTACAATAACTCCAATTCCTCCATATACTCCTTTTGTATGTTCTGAAAAATCCTTAAATTCTTCCTTAGTCATATAGACTGAATAGGGATCTTCTAAACTTTGAAATAGTCCCTTTAATTGACCATCTATTAATTGTTCATCATCTACTTCTCTTAAATAATTTTCTTTTATATAGTGTTCCAAACCTATAACTTTTGCATATTTTTTATAGACCCTAGTTAATTCTTCATATTCACTTTTAGGAACGATCATTTTATCCATGTGTTTTACAGTGGATATATTAGTTACAAAATAAGTTGCTAAGTTTGTTATAATTAGCAAAAGAATGACTATGGTTATATTTCTTTTCTTTGACATATTTTCACCTCAACATTTTTGGACTTATGTATTCTATTGTATTAGTCCTACCAGATTATTATACCATACTATAGAATAAAAAAAAGGGGATTATTTTCCCCTTAACCATGGTTCTGGATCTACATAGGAACCATTTTTCCTAACTTCAAAATGGACATGAGGTCCTGTAGAAAAACCTGTACTACCAGCTTTAGCTATAGTGCTTCCTCTTTTTACTTGAGCACCTTCACTAACAGATAAAGACGAATTATGCCCATATAGCGTTACTATGCCTCCACCATGGTCTATCATTATAGCCTTACCATATCCACCTAATGTACCAGAATATATTACTGTACCATCCGAAGCAGCTACTACTGCAGTACCAGTAGGTGCAGGAATATCTATTCCTGTATGTAGTTTTCTGGTTTTAAATATAGGGTGAGGCCTATATCCAAAAGGTGAAGATATTCTACTATGACCTGGTACTGGCCAAGCCATCTTCCCACCTGAATAAGGGCCTTCTACCCTTTGTCTTTTAATGATTTCTGCCTCTATATTTTTTGCTAATTTATTTAATTCATCATATTGTTTTTCAGCTTCCTTTATATCCCTTTCCAAATTTGACATAAGTATTTCTTTAGAACGTGTAGCTCTTGCTAAATCGTTTTTTCTAGCATCTAATTTAGATTTAGCTACCTCTACAGATGCTCTCTGAGCCTTTAATTCTGTTTCCTTATTATCTATAATATCCCTTTGTTCCTTCATATATTTAATTAATTCTACATCGTGTTCTGCAATGGATTGTAGCATCTGTTTTCTAGATAGAAAATCCCTTATATCTGCCGATGCTAAAAGCACTTCTAAATATCCTACACTCCCGTTCTTATACATAACTCGTAGTCTAGAATTAAAATTATCCTGTTTTTCTTCTACTTTGGCTTCTGCTTCTTCCAATTCTCTGGTGGTTTTATCTATTTCTTGATTTAATTTCGATAAATCTTCTTCCACCTTTTTTAATTCTTCCTGCGCTTCTTCCATTTGCTTGTCTAGTTCTGCTATTTCAACTGACACATCTTTAGATTGGCTTTCTAGAGTCTCAATTTCCTTTTTCTTTTCATTGATTTGTTGGGTTGTAGATTTCTTTTTCTTTTTTAAGTCTTGTAAATTATCTGCAAAGGCAATACAATTAAATAGCAATACAAAAGCCAATATAAAATATACGGTTTTTCTCCTCTTAGACATTTTTATCCCCCTTATACATTTAAAAATCTCTTTAGTGATACCATAGAACCTAATGCTCCTATGCCCATTCCAATTGATACAAATATAATGGAAAGATCCTTTATAAGTGCCTTTGGTGGAACTAGATATACGGTAAATAGTACATATAGTTCATTGCTTATGTGGTTGAAGAAATATTTGTAGCCGTAATTTACGATTAATATAGATATAAGTGCCCCTATTAATCCAAATAATACACCTTCAACTATAAACGGTCCACGTATATATCCATTGGTAGCCCCTACATATTTCATTATATTTACTTCTCTCTTCCTAGCAGTTACAGTAATCTTAATAGTATTGGATATTATGAATATCGACACTAGTATCAATATGGCTATTATGATTAAGCCACCACCTCGTACATAATTAGCTACAACTAACATTTTATCTATTATATCTTTATAATATTTTACTTCATCTACACCATCTAAATCATTAGCCTTGTCCACTACATTATCAGCATATTCTATATCTTTTAATTTTACTATATAAGAATTTTGTAAAGGATTTGGATCTAGACCTTCTAAAAGATAGGCATTTTCTTCCCAATCTTTTTTAAAATCTTCTAGAGCCTGATCTTTAGATAAATATACTACTGATATAACTCCTTCTGTGTTTTTTACATTATTTTCTATTTTATCTAATTGTTCTACAGTTAAATCGTCCTCTAAAAATATTTGAAGTTCATCAAATTTATTTGTAGTCTCTGTCACTAGATTATTTATACTAAGTACCATAATAAGTACTATTCCAAGTATAATTAAAACTGCAGCAATAGAACCTACTGACGCTACGCCCATTCCTCTATTTCGCCACATGCCTTGGAAACCTTGTTTCATCATGTTTTTAAATATACGAAATCTCATTTTCATACACGCCTTTCTCCTCGTCCCTTACTATTTTCCCGGCTTCAATGGCTATAACTCTTCTTTTCATTACATCTACTATATCCTTAGCATGCGTTGCCATAAGGACTGTTGTCCCTCTTCTATTTATATCTCGTAAAACCTTCATTATTTCCCAAGCAGTATCTGGGTCTAAATTTCCTGTAGGCTCGTCCGCTATAAGCACTGGTGGATTATTGACTATGGCTCTAGATATGGCTACTCTTTGATGTTCTCCACCTGATAATTCATCAGGATAACAGTGAGCTTTGCGACTTAAATCTACCATACTAAGTACCGTAGGAACATTTCTTCTGATTTCCTTTGGTGGTGCTCCTATAATTTCCATTGCGAAAGCTATGTTTTCATATACTGTTTTATTTGGTAATAATCTAAAATCCTGAAATACCACTCCTATATTTCTCCTAATATAGGGAATTTTCCTATTTCTAACTGAAGTAATGTCCATACCATTTAAATAAATACTTCCAGATGTTGGGTTTTCCTCTTTTAGTAGGAGCTTGATCAAAGTAGATTTACCCGCTCCACTAGGACCTACTAAAAATACAAATTCTCCTTTATCAATAGAAAGGCTTACATTTGATAATGCTTTTACCCCATTTTTATATTCTTTACTAACATTTATAAATTCAATCAAAGATTTTCACCTCTATAATCGAAATAATAGCTATAATGAAATTATATCATAGTTATTATATATTTCTATTTTTATTTCATAAATCCTCTTTTTTTTACATAGTGTGCTTGATAATATATTATAATATAATTTGTAGAATAAATAAATAGTAAAGGGTGGTAATTTTGGATAAAAAAACATTAAGAGCAGAAATGTTAGGAAAAAGGTCCCAATTGAAATTTGATGAAATTATAAAAAAAAGTGAAAAAATAAAAAACAAGCTATTTCAATTGGAAGAATTTAAGGATGCAAATTTTATATTTTCCTTTATTAGTTTTAAGGATGAAATTTATACACATGATATTATTAAAGATACTATTAGTCTAGGAAAAAGAGTTGGCGTTCCTATAACAATCAAAAAACCTAGAAAATTACTAGTGTCTGAAATAAAAGATTTTGACAATGAATTGGAAATTGGGCCTTATGATATTTTGGCTCCAAAGAAAGAGTTTGAAAGAATAATAGATCCTAAATTGGTGGATTTAGTCTTGGTTCCAGGATTAGCCTTTAATAGATATGGCTTTAGACTTGGTTATGGTGGTGGATATTATGATAGATTTTTTGCAGAAATTAAAGAAGATGTTCCTAAAATAGGTTTATGTTTTGATATGCAAATAGTAGATAATGTTCCTATAGATTCTTATGATATTCCTGTAGATTATATTATAACTGAAAAGGATATTATTAGACCAATTCATAAAAAATCTAAATAATTCTATCAATCTCATTTAAAAATGATATAATATAAAAGGGTAATGTAAATTATTTTTATTTTAGGAGGAATTTTAATGGTTAGAACCGTTGGCACTACAGTAAGAGGTATAAGAGCTCCTATAGTTAAAGAGGGAGACGATATAGTAGAGATTGTAGTGAATTCTTTGCTTAAATCAGCAAAACATGAAAATATTTCATTTAATGACAGAGATATAATTGGAATTACAGAATCTTTAGTAGCAAGAGCTCAAGGAAACTATGCTAATGTAGAGGATATTGCTAAAGATGTAAATAGTAAATTTCCTGGAGATTTGGGCGTAATATTTCCAATATTAAGTAGAAATAGATTTTCTATTTTATTAAAGGGTGTAGCTCTAACTGAAAAAAAGATACATTTGGTATTAAATTATCCTACTGATGAAGTGGGCAATCAAATAATGAATATAGATAAAATGTATGAGCTTAAGATCAATCCATATACTGATACATTGACAGAAAAAGAATATAGAAAATTGTTTGGAAAAAATGTATGTCATCCATTTACAGGAGTAGATTATGTTGAAATCTATAAAAATTTAGCTGTAAATGATAATATAGAAATATATCTATCTAATGATCCAAAGGCTGTTTTAAAATATACAAAAGATGTATTGGTAGCCAATGTCCATGATAGAAAGAGAACTAAAGAAATACTTAAAGATGCTGGAGCAAATATAGTCTATGGTCTAGATGATTTATTGACTAGTTCCATAGATGGTAGTGGATACAATCCAGAATATGGTCTATTGGGCTCAAATTTAGCTACAAAATCCCAAGTCAAATTGTTTCCAAGGGATAGCCAATATTACGTAGAAAAAATCCAAAAGAGATTAAAAGAAGAAACCGGGAAAATTATAGAAGTAATGGTCTATGGTGATGGAGCCTTTAAAGACCCTGTGGGAAAGATTTGGGAACTTGCTGACCCTATAGTATCTCCTGGGTATACTTCTGGATTAAAAGGAACTCCTAATGAGGTTAAATTAAAATATTTGGCAGATAATCAATTAAAAGGTTTAAAAGGTGATGAGGCCGCACAAGCCATAAAACAAAAAATTGATGAAAAAGATAAAAATTTAGTAGCCCACGAGGAATCCTTAGGGACTACTCCTAGAAGAATTACAGATTTACTAGGTTCACTATGTGATTTGACTTCTGGAAGTGGAGACAAGGGTACTCCTATAGTTTGGATACAAGGATATTTTGATAATTACGCAACAGAATAGTTAGCTGCATCAGGTGCACCAGGGACAGTTCTCTGTGCATTAGGGACAATGCACAATTATTGTAGGCAATCTTTGGAATCTTAGATTCTTCGGCCTAAAGACTTTGGAATAAAAAAAATAGACATTAGGTTAACCTAATGTCTATTTTTTTATTTATCCATCTTTATCCCTTTTATTTTAAATTGTTTATCTACATATTTTTGAAGCAATGTTCTAATAACCGCTGCAGTAGGTACTGCAAATAACATACCCCAAACTCCAAAGAAACCTCCTCCTACCAGTATGGATAGTATTATCCAGAAAGGCTTTAATCCTACCTGTATTCCAAGAATTTTAGGCCCTAAATATAGACCATCAAATTGTTGTAATAGGAATATAAGTATTGTTACCCATAATGCCTTAAAGGGTGAATAAAATAATGTGATTACTGCTGCTGGAATCATTCCAATAAATGGCCCAAAGTAAGGAATCATATTGGTAATGCCCACTATTAAAGAAATCAATAACGCATAGCGAATTCTCATTATTAAACAGCCTATAAAACACAGAATTCCTATTATTATAGAATCTAATATTTTTCCTACAAAGAAATTAGAAAAAGCTTCCTTTATCTCTTGAAATACTTCTAATACTCCTTCTGCCTTTTCTTTAGAAAATACTGCATAAGTCATTTTATTAAAATTATATTTGAAATATTCCTTATCCTTTAGTATATAAACTGATATTATAGAACCTAGGATAAAGTTAACTAAATTAGAAGTCCAAGATATTACTTGATTTACAGTTTTATTTAATATTGGGGTCAAACTTTCACCTAGTTTTACTAAAAGATCATCTATATAGCTTTTAATATCACCTAAAACACCAAATCTACCTATTTCATCTAAAAATCCTGGAGTTTCATATAGCCATTTTCTAGTTTCTTCAGCATATTTCGGAACCTCTCTTGCTAAATTTTTTATACTATCTATAACTTTAGGAGTAATTATAGTAAAAAACAGTATTATCATTCCATAAAAAAACACATAAACTATTAAAACATTTACCCATCTTTTTAATTTAAAGTTTTTTTCTAGAATTTTTAATAGGGAATTTAGGAAAAATGCAATTAAAACTGCCCAAATGAAAGGCTTCGAAATTTTATTTATAACTCCTATAAAATCTGGACTATCTACCATCTTCCATATTAAAAACGAAATAATAAGAAGTATATAAAATTTAATATAATTAAATTCTTTTTTTATTTTTTATTCCTCCTTTGCTATCAATTCACAATTATCTGGGTCTAGCTTTTGTTCACCAGGGGCAGGGCCTACCTTGGTTTATTTCCAT
>CAZMBD010000006.1:0-12096 GCA_964564325.1 uncultured Clostridiaceae bacterium | reverse complement strand
GGTGTGCAGGGCCTACCTTGGTTTATTTCCATGGGTGTGCAGTGCACCTCACAGTCCATATTTTCCCAATTTTGGTAGTGCATACAGAACTGTCCCTTTTGCATTATGCATTATGGTTCAATTTGACTTATTTCTGCATAATGATTTAATTTCTTTTGTACTAAATCATTTATTTCTTCTGATTTAACTCCTGTGAGTATTTCTATTCCTTCATCTATGGTTTTGACTGCGTAAATTTTAAATTCTCCTTTTTCTACTGATTCTATTACTTCGTCGCTTAGCATTAGATTCTGAATATTTGCATATGGAATTATTACTCCTTCATTTCCTGTGAACCCTTTAAGTTTACAAATTTTATAAAAACCTTCTATTTTTTCATTTACTCCGCCTATAGCTTGAATTATTCCCTTTTGATTTACTGAACCTGTTACGGCTATAGATTGTTTAATTGGTTTTTCAGCTAGACTAGATAATAATGCATATAGTTCTGTACTAGAGGCACTGTCTCCATCTATGCCAGTATAAGACTGCTCAAATGTAATGCTAACAGTTAAGGATAGTGGCCTATTTTGAGCATACTTTTCTCCCAAATAACCAGTAAGTATCATGACCCCTTTATCATAAATACCTCCTGATTGTTCCACTTCCCTTTCAATATTTATTACCCCATCTTTGCCTCCATAAGTATTTACTGTTATTTTGCTAGGTTTACCAAAGACATATTGACCAGAGTCTATTACAGAGAGTCCATTGATTTCTCCTATTTTACTGCCTTCTATATCAATCAATAGAACTCCTTTTTCTATCATTTCTATTAGTTTTTCTTCATAATTGTTATTTCTGTAATTCCTCTTAGAGATTGCCTTTTCTATATATTCCTTATTTACAATTTCCTTTTTATCTTTATTTGCCCAAGCATCAGCTTCATATAATATTTCTACTAATTCATTAAATCTAGCAGTTAGTTTTTCTTTATGGCCTGCTAGACGACTAGATTCTTCTATTATGGTTGCTAAGGCTGATTGGTCAAAAGGCCTTAGTCCTACCTCATTACATTGATATGCTACAAAAGAACCTATTTTTTTAATGTTTTCTTCATTCCTATCCATTTCAATGTCAAATTCGGCTCTTATTTTAAATAGTTTTTTAAAATCTTCATCATAATAGTATAATAATTGGTATAAATAGTAATCTCCTATTATGATAACTTTTACATCTAATGGAATAGGTTCTGGTCTTAGAGTTTCAGATATTATATTTAGTCCTGTAATATTTTCTACTACAATTTCCTCTGTAGTAAGAGCTCTTTTTAGTCCTTCCCAAGAATAGGCATTTTGTAAAATATCCCTAGCCTGTATTATTATATACCCTCCATTGGCCTCATGTAAAGACCCAGGCCTAATTTTTAAATGGTCTGTTCTAAGGCCACCTAATTCATTTACATATTCAATTTTCCCAAATAAATTATAGTAATTGGGATTCATTTCTCTAATTACTGGTGCCTGATTTTTATTGCTATTATCTAAAAAAAGATTTACATTATATCTTTTCATAAAGCTTTCTTTTCTATTTCCAATAAAAAACATGCCTTCTATTTGAGTACTCTCCTCTGCCATAAACATATCGTAGTTCGTTCCTATATCTGTTTTCATATCCTTTAAATATTCTATTATATCTTTATTGTCTTTATATTTTTCTGTTAGAGAATCTATATGTATTTCTAAGGTTTTATATATGTTTTTGTCTTTTAGTTTTTTTATCTCTTCTGTTAAATCCTTTTCTACTTCTCGAACCATTTTTACATAATCATATGCCCTTTGACTTAATTCATTGGATAATTCCATTAAATTTTCAATTTCTTCTTCTGATAATGTGTTTAATTCTTCATCTGTCATTGGTCTATTGTTTTTCAACGGTATACTTAGTATTCCCTTTTCTGTTTGTTTAAAAACAAATTTATACTCTCTAGCAATATCATTTAGTTCATTTAATATTTCTTGCGCCTTTTGTTGATGAGTATTGTATATTAAATTTTTACTATTTTCAAATTCCTTAGAGAAAAAAATCTTAGGTATTTCTAGTCCAATTTCTTCAATAAATTCATCTATATCTTTCTTAAATACTTTTCCCTGTCCATTTTCCAATGCTATAGCCTTAGGTACTTTTGGATTTTTAAAATTATATACATAACACCAATCCTTTGGTGAATCAAGTTCCTTCGCAAATTCTTTGGCTACTAAATAAGAATAGGAATTCCTTCCTGTACCTGTTAATCCCGATACAAATATATTATATCCCTTTTGTTCAATTGAAAGCCCATATTCTAGTGCCTCCATAGCCCTTTCTTGACCAATTAGTTCTCTAGATACTTTTAAATTTTCAGTTGTTTCATATTCGAAAATATTTGGATCACATTTTTCTTTAAGCTTTTCTATATTTACTATATAACCTTTTCCCATTTTATGCCACCCCCATGAATATATCTATTATATCATATATACCCTTCTAAAATATATGCTTATCATAAATCTCCTTATTTCAAATATAAAATGAGTCAAAGGCTTATCCTCTGACTCATTCACCATATTCTACTTCTAGTTTTATGTCATTAGGCATCTGTTTTAAATTAGTTTTTACTATTGTAAAAGGGTAAGTAAAAGATTGAGCTACTATATCATTTGGATCTGGATCTTTAAATTTTGCATGTACAATTAATCCAAATTCTTCTTCCGTTTTCTCTTCCTTAACTATCTTTTCCACATCTACAGTATACCCACCAGTATTTTTTTCTCCTCTCATTACTAATATATATATTTCGTCGTTTAATCTTAAACTAATTGCCCTTTCTTCAGATAAGTATTTTGGTAAAATTTCTTTTATCTTTTCCGGAATTTCAGATGATTCTAAAACTTTATACTTCACAGTTTTCTCACCCTTATTTGATTTTTTTGGCATAAAAATTAATATTAATATGATAAAGAGAATGATCCCTAGGACTAATAATTGATTTCTTTTCAAATCCATCCCCTCCAAGTCAAATATCTTATAATATCATATTCTAAAGGGAATGGTTTTATGATTTATTATTGCTTTTTGACTTCTTCAAAGCCTTCGCCTAATACTTCAGATATTTCAGTTACCATAATAAATGCATCGCTATCTATGCTATTTACAATTTCTTTAGTTTTAGTAAATTGAGATCTGCTAACTACACAAAGTAATATATCTTTTTCCTCTTTTGTGTACATACCCTTACCTTTAAATAAGGTGGCTCCTCTTTGTAAATCGTTCATTATTGCTTCGCCTATTTCTTCTGGTTTACTAGTAATAATTAAAAATGCCTTTAAATATCCTATTCCTTCTAAAAGCAAATCTATAACCTTAGCAGTTGCAAATAGGGATATTATAGAATATAAGGAAACTTCTACATTTCTAGCAACAATTCCTGCAAAAATTACTACCAATCCATCTATTAACATCATAAAAGTTCCTATGCTTATATTGGGGAATTTATTAGTAAGCAATGAACCTATTAAATCAGAACCACCTGTAGTACCACCAAATCTAAATACAATACCTAGTCCTAAACCAGATAATAAACCACCAAATATACAAGCTAAGAGCTGATCTGGTGTTACAGCTTGAGGTGGAATTATTTTAAGAAAAAAAGATAAAATTACAGTTGAATAGGCAGTTTTCCACCCGAAATTTTTCCCCAATGTCATTACTCCTATTATAAATAAAGGGATATTTACAAATAAATTAGTGAGATATACAGGAACACCCGTTATTTGTTTTAAAACTATGGCAAAACCTGTTACCCCACCTGGCGCAATGGCATTTGGTTCTAGGAAAAATACTAAACCTACAGATAATAAAAACACACCTATAGTTAGTCCTATTATATCTATAATAGTTCTATACCAATTCTTCATATTTTCCCTCCTAGCTATTCTATTACATTTTTAGAAAACAAAACTTGTAACATAAATTTAGGTAATACCATTTGTCTTTTGATTCTAGAAGGTTCCTTTATTAATCTATAAAACCACTCTAGCCCTAATTTTTGAAACACTTCTGGTGCTCTTTTAGTATTTCCCGATAATATATCCATGGTTCCACCATTACCTATTATGACCTTAGAATCTATTCTATATTTATTTTCATATATCCAAATTTCTTGTTTTGGAAAACCCAGACCTACAAATATTATATCTGGCTTTAAACTATTGATTTCGTCTAGAATTTTTATTTCTTCTTCATGATCTTTATATCCTATATGGGCACCTTTAAAATAGCCATGATGAGTTCCCAATAATTTTATATTTGGATAAGTTTTAATTATATTTTTTCCTGCCTCTTTTGCTACCCCTTCTTTTCCACCTAGTAAATATAGCCCATAGCCCATTTCATTGGCAATTTCTAGCATCTTTATTGACAAATCAAAGCCAGTAACCCTTTCCTTAAGGGGTTTTTTCTTAATTTTAGAGGCATGGATAATTCCAATTCCATCAGGAATTATTAAATCTCCACTATTTATAATGTTTTTAAGTTTTTCATCTTCTTTAGCTGCCATGACAATTTCAGTATTTGGAGTATATATGGTTTTTAGTCCATCTTCTTTTAAAAAACCTTCTACTTTTGTCTTTGCTTCACTTAAATCTAGATTATCTATTCTAAGGCCAAATATTTTTATACTATCCACCTCATCACCTACTTTTCCAAAAGCTCCTTTGCCATATATGTGTTTTTTAAAGCTTCTTTTTTCATTTTCTCATCTAATACTGTTAATTTTTCCTTTAGTTCTTTTCTGTTTTCCCAAACATAATCTATTTTTTTAACTAATTCATGGCATTTCAAATTTTCTGCTGGACACATAAAGTCCATATCTATGGATTTTAAAAAGCCTTCTATTTTAGGATCATATACAATGCCTACCATAGGCACTCCCTGAGTGGCTGCATATATTAGGGAATGTAGTCTCATGGCAATTATCATTTCTAAGTTTTTTATAATTCCCATAATATCTTCTACATTATATTTATTTGAAAGGACATAACAGCCCTTAGTATTTACATTGTTTAAAATACTATTACTAATATCCAAATCTCCTGGATAATGCATAGGAATTAGAATTACATTTACATTGTATTGTTCTATAATATAGTCTATGGTTTTTGCCACATGTATAATTAAATTCTCAGAATCCTCCCAATGCCTAACCGCAACTCCAATCATAGGCTTATCTTTTGGAATGGATTCTCTATCTAGTATATTAAGGACCTTTTCTTTTTCTATAGGCTCTAGTGTAAAAACAGGATCTGCCGTTACATAAATGTTTTCGTTTTTTACTCCTAGTTCGCCTAAAAATCTTTTAGAATCCTCATCTCTTAGTGTAATTAAATCTACTTTGTTTAAAATCCTTCTAGTCCAAAACCTATTTATCTTCCCATCTATAGGGCCTACTCCATTAGCATAAACCATTATAGTTTTATTGTAATTTTTAGCTAATTTCATAAGACTTATATAATATAGTAAGGAACGTGTACTAGTTACATCCTGCAAAAGACTACCTCCACCACTGATAAATAAATCACAAGATTTAATAGCTCCTATTACAGCTTTTATACTAAATCTATTGACTGCTTTAACATTATATGTTTTTTCCGTATAGCTAGGATTTTTAGAAAGTACAACTATTTCTAAGTTTTCTATATTCTCTTTTAAATCCTTTACCATAGCCTTTAAAATAGCATCATCCCCACTATTATCAAATCCATAATAACCAGAAATTAGTATTTTGTTATTTGCGCCCATAATTATTCTCCTTTTTTAGCTAATTTCCTTGTAATTTTCATTTTGTAAAATCTCTTTATAAATTTTAACGTGGTTTTCCGCCATTTTTTTAGAAGAAAAGTTTTTTTCAACAGTTTCAAATAAATTTTCTCCCATTTCATGGATTTTATCTCTATTTTCTGCAAAGAAAATAATTTTATCAGCTAAGGTCTCACTATCACCTACATTAATTAACCAACCATTGTGTCCATTTTCTATTAAGTGACTAATGCCTCCTACTTCTGTACTAATAATGGTCTTTTTAAGTCTAGCTCCTTCTAATATAACATAGGGGAAGCTTTCGCTAATTGAGGTTAGTACATTAATATCTATGGCATTAAAAAAAGAATATTGATCTTTGAC
This sequence comes from uncultured Clostridiaceae bacterium, assembly GCA_964564325.1. Classification (GTDB taxonomy): domain Bacteria; phylum Bacillota; class Clostridia; order Tissierellales; family Tepidimicrobiaceae; genus JAAZMA01. Next base: position 5,898 of record CAZMBD010000006.1, on the reverse strand, counting down.
AAATCCTAAAAAGTAAATATGATTTTCAAGCCCCATTTCTTCTACTAAGGATTTAAGCCTTTTTTCTTCATTTCCCATACCAGCTATTAAAAATAGAACATCGTCTCTTTGTTCTATTACCCTTTGAGCTGCTTTTATAAAAGTCTCATGATCTTTCACTAAATCTAATCTGGCAGCAATTCCTACTATAATTTTATTTTCTTCTGAAATATTATATCTGGCTAAAAATTCTTTTCTTGTTATATATTTCATTTCTCCATCTAAATCTATTCCATTATACACCACAAAGATCTCACTTTCTTTAAATCCTCTACTTATTAGCATCTCTTTAAATGTATCAGAAATAGCTATATAATAATCAAATCTTTTTAATGCCAATGAATTAAGTGCAGTATAAACTATTTTTTTATAAAAATTATCTTTAAAATCTAATTTATAATCACTATGTATGGTAGTTAACATAGGCTTTTTTATTTTTCTTCTTAAAAATACACCAATGAAATTAGCTCTAGCACCATGACAATGAATTATATCATAGCCTTCTCTATCTATTTCATCCTTTAATCTATTTATAACTGACATATCAGATCTTTTTTTCTGAGGAAATACCTCTATATTTATTCCTGCCTTTAAGGCATCATAATAAAAGGTATCTTCTATAAAGCAAATTACTTTTGCATCTATTAATTTATCCAATTGCTTTACAAGGGAGATAATATGGGTTTTAGCCCCTCCAGTATCTCCCCCACTAATTAAATGAAGTACTTTCACAATAAAAACACTCCTTCCAAAGCTCCCATTTTATTTGAGAGAATAATTTCCCTCATTAGGGGCTAAGGTGTTAATTAAAGCCATTACAATCCAAACATATATTGCCATAGCAGGAACCTCAAATATATTTTCCACAAAGTTTTGTGCTAAAACTCCTATGGCACCAGAAAATAGTCCTATAGCTAAAATTTTCTTTTTGTCATCTCTTTGAGCCTTTATTATTCTAGCTGAAAATATGATAAAAGCAATAATTACAAAAGCTAAACCTAGTATACCGTATATGCCCATTTCCGTTAGAGTTTTAAGATAATAATTGTCTAAATAAAAGGGTGCTAATTGATTATTCATAGCAACGGCTCCACCAAATCTTCCTAAGCCAAGGCCAAGAAATTTATTTCTCTTCCATTTATCTATGCCTACACTCCATCTGTAAAGTCTTCCAGCTTTAGATGATTTGGCCATATATGAAGGTGATAGCATAAATAGTAATCGTTGACTCATAGTACCACCTGATAAAATAAATACTCCTCCTAAAAATATAAATGGCATTATTAGTTTAGGATTATAGATAATGATAAAAATAAATATAGCAAATGCAAAGGCTAACCAGGCACCTCTCGATAGTGTGAAGAATAAGCCTAGAAGCATAAATAAAATTGAAACTCTATAAAATCTTTTAGCTCTTTTATCTTCACTTATTAAAACCATTGAAATTGCCATAGGTAAAAATAGTACAAATAGTGCACCTAGTATGTTTGGACTTCCTACAATAGAAAATGCCCTAGTTCTAACATTTTCCGTAACATCTACCCAGTTTCCAGGCATAGGTACTTTGGCAATATATTGATAAACAGAGTGTAATCCTAGAAACAAACCCATGGCTATCATAAAATTCGTCACCTTTTCAGTATCCTCTGATTTTCGAATTAATTGGGCCATTGGGAAATACCATAATACCTGTTGAAATACAGCTCTAAATCCTTCAATGGCTATGGATTTGTTTGGTGCTACCATCATAGCATGAGTAATTCCCAATATAATATATATGGCCAATGGTAGACCCATTGGAGTAAAATTATAGGAAATATTCCCATTGTTTTTAATCCTAAAAAGTATTATATACATAAATAATACAAGTAATAATACTTCATCCCAAATGGAACCAATAATAGCTGGCAATCCAATTCTTCGGATAATGAAGTTTACAAAGATATAGCCTATAGTAAGAGCTATTAATATGCCCCTTATACTTATTTTTTGTACAAAATTATATAATTTGCTATTTTCTAATATAGGACTTTTAGGTTTTTTCTGTGCTTTTTTCTCTTTTCTTTCTTTTCTATGAATAAGATTATATATTCTACTATTTACAATTGATTTATATATAAAACTGTGGAATTTTTTAAAAGCTTTGTCTATTTTCATTAAAACTTTATATACTAAACTAGAGTCTATCCAAGTTTTATATTCTACTTTAGAATCCACTATATTATTATTTTTCTCTCTACGAATATTGAATAGTAAACTACCTTCTGCTAAATTTTTAATTAATAATAGAAAGTTAAAGATAAAACTTTCCCTAAAAGATTGTTTTATATTCATAATTTAACTCACTACTTTCAAATTAATTATTTGCACTTTATAACGATATAGATCCGATTCTAAAAATATGGATTTCCCTTGCCTTAATTCTTGTTTGCCAAATTTATAGCTATTATTTTTATATGGTGTTTTTGCTTCAAAAGTTATAATGGCCTTTTCAGAATATGGATCTATGGTTTTTACTGTATCTCCATTTTCATCTGTTTCCAGTTTTTCTACTGGTAGTATTTCAATATCCTTTATGGTAGCATCTAAATAGTGTTTCATCTCACCTAAAGTGTCTCCAACTTTAACTACATCAAAATATCCCTTGTCCATTATTACACTTGCCTTAACTTCTACTGTAGCTATTTCATCTTTTGCGGATAAATCTGATAAATCTTTGTTTAATATTTTTAATAGGGATAGAACTATTAGTAATAAAATAATTGCTATTGCAATAAAATCTAAAATATTTATTTTACCAAATAATCTACCTTCTTTATCTATTATTTTCAATTATTTCACCTCTATCCACTTAATAGTACTTGGAAATTCCACCTTTGTGGTTTTCATTATAAATGGAAGACTTACTTTGATTTCCTGTCCTCCTAAATCCATATAAGGACCACTAAAGGCTACTTTTGCTTTTATCTTTATAGATACCTTAACCTCTTCAGCATCTTCATAGACCTTGATTTTAGCATCTGATTTGTATACTGGTCTAGTTAGTGGCTCTATATTTATTTCCTCTACAAAGGCCTCTTGAAGGGCATTTTGAGAAAATATCTGGTCTCCTATTTCCAAATCTGTAAGCATATCTTGAGTTAGCCCATCTGCCTCTACTATAAATTCTATATCCTTTTGATTAGATACAGCTGCTTTTTTTCTATTTTCAAGTATTTTGTCCTTGTTTAGAACCAATGCTATCAATGCTACTATTATGATAACTATAGTAGTATCTATCCAATTCCACTTTTTCTTCATTAGATCACCATCCTACCTTGCATTATTTAAATTTTTGATTATTTTTGCTAATTCTCCTGCCTGAGATTTTCTACTATATTTTTCTACTAAATCCCAATTTGGATTATGATTTATTTTAGAATTTTCCCATTGTCTATAATAATTAGTAATGGCCTCACTAATTCCTTTAATATTATCTGGATCTACTACAGTTCCAGTATTAGTTTCTAAAATAACTTCTGCAGCAGCACCCTTTTCAGGTACTATTGCTAAAATCTCTCGATCTGCTCTAATATATTCAAATATTTTTCCAGAATAAAAGTTTTCTGCACCTTCTACTTTACCAATAATTAACAACAATATGTCTGAATTATATAGCATTTGTATACTATCTCTATGATTCATATAACCAAGGGTTTTAATTTTCCCATCTAAATTATACTTTTCTGCATATTCTTCTGCCATACTCTTATGAACATTTCCCACAAGTCGTATTTCTATTTTTTCTTTATCTACTTCATTCTCCTCAATTGCAATTTTTAATCCTTCTAAAAATTCCGTTAAATTCCGTTTCCCATAAAGGGAACCAGTGTGAGTAATTACAAATTTTTCTCCACCATCTCTTTGGTTTATTAAGCCTAAAAAATCTTCTTCATCATATCCATTAGGAATATAAGTAGAATGGTTTTTTAATTTTGGAGTATCTTTTATAAAATTATCTAACATAAATTTTGAATTTGCTATTAAAAAGTCACATTCATTAGTAACTTGAGTCTCCTGTTTTCTTTCCCTATTGTATTTAAGTTTTTTAAAAAAATTATCTGCATAATAGGGATTATTAGTCCATTCGTCCCTAAAGTCCACTATCCATTTTATATGGGGAAATTTCCTTTTTAGATATAGTCCTAATAAATGCCCACTATAGGGATAGGAAGTGGAATAAATACAATCTATATTTTCCTTCTTTAGTATATCAGCTACTTCTTTTCTATTAAAATAATACCAGAAATATTCCCCATCTGGTGGAGTTAATCTTGTCCCAATAAATTTAATAGGCAATCTAAATATACTCCTATTCTCAACAGTTTCGTAAGCTTTTAATCTATATATTTTCAAATCTTTAGGCAATTCTTCCAGTAGTGTCTCATCTAATAATCTACCATTATATTTTTTAGTTACTACAATAGGCTCAATTCCAAACTCAGGTAAATATTTAACAAATTTTAAAGTTCTTTGTACTCCACTACCACCCATAGGAGGAAATTGATTAGCTAGGATTAATACTTTTTTCATATTTAGCCCCTTCCCAATAAAGTGATTTTAAATCCTAATTTTTCTAGTGCTTTTCTATCCAAGAAATTTCTAGTATCATAAATATGTTTAAATTTCATAAGCTTTGAAAGCTTTTCAAAATCTAAGTTTTCATATTCCCTATGATTTACTCCTAAAATAAGAATATCTGCATTTTCTGCTGTTTCTTCTACAGAATTTACCATATATTCTTTAAATCTAGTATTCTCTTTTAAAACATAGGGATCATGCAATGCTAATTTATAATTGGAATTTTTAAGTATTATATCTGCTAATTTAAGTATGGGACTTTCCCTAGTATCATCTATATTCGGTTTATAGGTAATACCTAAAATTCCTATTTTGCTATTTTCATCCTCTAATATAGTCTTTAATATATTAAATACATGATTAGGCATATTGTCATTAATTTCTCTAGATTTCTCAATAATTTCTCCATTTTTTTGCTTTTCTACTATAAACCAAGGATCTACAGCTAAACAATGGCCTCCAACTCCAGGCCCTGGTTGATGTATATTTACTCTAGGATGTTTATTGGAAAGTTCTATTACTTCCCAAGCATTTATGCCTAGTTCTTCACAAGTTATGGCTAATTCATTGGCCAGTGCAATATTTACATCTCTATAGGTATTTTCCATGAGTTTGCACATTTCTGCTGTTTTAGAATCTGTAGTATAAATATGGCCTTTAACAAATGCACTATAGATTTCTTTTACTTTTTCTGCAGATCTTTCATTAATTCCACCAATTACTCTATCATTTTCTTCTAATTCCTGAATGATTCTACCTGGAAGTACCCTTTCTGGAGAATAAGCTACAAATACATCTTCCCCCATATTTAAACCTGATTTACTAAGTATAGGCAACAATATATCATCTATGGTTCCTGGTGGAGATGTAGATTCTAATACTACAGTATTGCCCTTTTTTAAATATTTCACTATGGATTCTGCTGCCACTTTTACATATTCCATATTTGCAGTTTTGTCTTCATTAATAGGTGTAGGGACTGCAATTATAAAAACATCAGATTCGTTTATTTTAGTATCGGCTTTTAGTTTCCCTGTGGAAACTACTTCTTTTACCAATGGTCCTAATCCAGGTTCTTCTATGATTATTTTCCCTTCATTAAGTGCTTCTATTACTTTTAAATTCACATCATAGCCTATTACATCTAGACCTGATTTTGCAAACATAGCTGCTGTTGGCAAGCCAATATATCCTAATCCTATTACAGTTATTTTCATTTTTAATCCCCCATTAAAGCTT
>CAZMBD010000005.1:36776-40250 GCA_964564325.1 uncultured Clostridiaceae bacterium | reverse complement strand
TTAATACTACTGAGATACCAATAACTCAGTTTCTTCCAACACATATGGGAAGGAGCAAGAAACTCTTTCTAAGATCTATTGAATATGCTAAAAAAGGTGGCATAGTTGATTTTACCACAAGTTCTGACAAAAGTTCTGAAAAAAGAGATACAAAACCTAGCAAAGCACTAAAAACACTATTAGATGAAGGGGTATCTCCAAATAATATTACATTTTCTTCTGATGGACAAGGTAGTCTACCAAAATTCGATGAACAAGGAAATTTTGTAGGTTTAGGAATAGGGAAGGTAGTATCTCTTTATGAGGAAGTTCGAGATGCTATCATAGAAGAAAAAGTATCTATAGACATAGCCTTAAGAACAATAACAGCAAATCCTGCAATTGCATTGAAATTATCAAACAAAGGATATATAGAAGAAGGACGAGATGGAGATATAGTAATCCTAGATAAAGATAATTTAGAAATTGAAACAGTTATAGCAAAGGGCAAGACTATGGTACTTAATAAAGAAGTTATAGTAAAAGGCACTTTTGAATAGAATTCAAACAGTAGGGACTGTCCCTACTGTTTGAAAAAATATAAAGGAGAAATGGAACTAAAATGGACATCTTAGTAGGCTTAATAATATCAGCTATAATGCTAATATATTCAGTTGTTAATGGTATATTTATAGGAATTCCACTGACATTATGTCTTTTTATTTTTTGTTTTATTGCATATAAAAGAGGTTATTCTTTTAAGGAAATAACTAATATTGCCTATAGTGGAGGAGAAAAAGCTTTAATTGTGGGACAAATATTATTGTTTATAGGCATGGTTACAGCTTCTTGGATGACTTCAGGAACTGTGGAAGGAATGGTATACTATGGAATAAAGTTTATGAATCCAAAGTTTTTCATATTATATACCTATATTATATGTACTATGGTATCCTATATAATGGGTACAGCATTTGGAACTGTGGGGACAATAGGATTGAGTTTTATGTGTATTGCAAAAATGGGAAATATAAATCCAAATATAGTTGCAGGAGCAATAGTTGCAGGAGCTTATTTTGGCGATAGATGTTCACCTATGTCATCTAGTGCTAATTTAATATCTAATTTAACAGATACAGATATATATACAAATATTAAGAATATGCTTAAAACTGCAGTTATTCCATTTATAGTATGTGTTTTTATTTATTTTCTATTATCTTTTAAATATCCATTAAATCTTGTAGAGAAAGGAATAAATGAAGAAATACTTAAATATTTTAATATAAGTATTATTGTATTATTACCTGCTATTTTAATATTTACTCTAAGTTTATTTAAAGTAGATGTAAAAAAATCTATGTTATTTAGCATAGCTTTAGCTTTTTTTATTAGCTATTTCTATCAAAACATAGGAGTAAAGGAATTTTTATATTATTTAGTTTTTGGTTATGAAATACCAGATGATACACTTCTTTCTTCCATTATTAAAGGTGGAGGGATTGTTTCTATGCTAGGAGCCATGTACATAACATTTATATCTTGTGCCTTAGCAGGTGTTTTAGAAGGAACAAATTTACTTTCAAATGTTCATGAATTACTTAGAAATGTAAATTCAAGATATGGGATTTTCTTTTGCACAATTATTTCTAGTATTATTACAGCTGCCTTTGGAGCTAATCAATCTATAGCTATAGTTTTGACAATTCAGCTAATGAGTGATTCATATAAGAGGATGAATTTAGACAAGTACCAATTTGCTTTAGATATAGAGAACACTGCAGTTGTTATATCACCTTTAATACCTTGGAATATATCGGGACTTATTCCAGCAGTAACCTTAGGAGTAAGTAGTGTAAAATATATTCCCTATGCTTTCTATATTTATCTTGTACCAATTGTAAATTTAATATATCTAGTATTAATGGACTTTTACCACAAAAGATTTAATAAAAAAGGAACCTCTTTTTAAAGAGGTTCTTTAAATCTAATAATCATTTTATTTTAAAAATCTATCAAACCAATCTGTCATTTCTTTTAATCTTCTTATTCTATGTTTTGGTTTTCCAGAACGACTTAGTTCGTGGTTTTCTCCTTTAAACATTACGAGTTTAGATTCTACACCATGATATTTTAGTGCAGTAAACATTTGCAATCCTTCTGCTAGCCAGCAACGATAATCTTCTTCTGAGTGAATAAATAAAGTAGGAGTTTCTACTTTGTCTGCGTATTTTAATGGAGAATGGAACCATAGTTTTTCTACATTGTTCCAAGGTGTTGCATCTTGTTGATCGTCTACGAAGAAATATCCAATATCTGTAGTAGCAAATTTAGATATCCAATTGGAGATACTTCTTTGAGATGCAGCTGCTTTAAATCTATTAGTATGTCCAATAATCCAATTAGTCATAAAGCCACCATAGGAACCACCTGTAACTCCTAATCTATCTCTATCTATAAATGGATATTTTTCTAGTACTAAATCGGTAAATTTCATTAAATCATCATAATCCACAGTACCATATTTTCCCCTTATATCAGCAAATTCATTTCCTCTACCATCACTACCTCTTGGATTACAGAAAAATACCACATAGCCTTCATTTGCCCAGTATTGCATTTCGTGAAAGAATACTTCTCCATAAACGGTTTTTGGGCCACCGTGAATGTCTAATATGCCTGGATATTTTTTGTTTTCATCAAAATCCACAGGTTTTATTATCCAACCTTCAATTTCAATTCCCTTTTCTGTTTCAAAGGTAATCCTTTCAGGTAGTACAATTTTTTTCTCTTTTACAACCCATTCATTAAATTCAGTTAATTGTTTTTCTTTATAGTTGTTTAAAGTATATAGTTCTTGAAGTTTTAATCCTCTAAGACCAACGAAGGCAATATTTTCATCTAATACATCGAATCCATCAATAGATCCTTTTTCAATAGTTAATTTTTCTATATCTCCATTTCTATCTATTCTATTTATATAGGAGCTATTATATTCTGTAGTTACAAAGTATAAATATTTACCATCTACTTTAAAGGTAGGATTAGAACCATATCGACAATCAGATCCTACTGTATTCCAAAGACTATAATCAAAATTTTTAGGGGATATAAGTTTAATTTCTCTATTCTTATTCATCAAATAGAAATTACTGTTTTCATTGAGACCATAGGATTTCATATCACTTCCTACAAATATTATTTCATTTTCTAAAAAATCTGCATAGGAATAGCTAAAAGAATCTTGGTGGGTTATTTTTTCTAAATGTTTTTCATCTATATTATAAATATATAGATTGTCATTAAGAGACATTTTATCAATAAAAGAGTTAGTGATAATTACTATTTTAGACTTGTCCTTATTTAAATTAAAACTACTTAAATTAGTAAATTCATCAGTTATTGGAATAATTTCTTTTTCTTTTACATTGTAGATATACAATCTAATACGTTTTTTGTTAGTAAATCCTTGTCCATTAAACCAAAAAGGGATTT
>CAZMBD010000005.1:28716-36676 GCA_964564325.1 uncultured Clostridiaceae bacterium | reverse complement strand
AATCTAATACGTTTTTTGTTAGTAAATCCTTGTCCATTAAACCAAAAAGGGATTTCGTCTAATACTTGATAATCCATATCTTCTTTAGAGTCTTCTAATTTTGATTTATTGTTGTCATAAAGAGCAGATATAATATAGTGATTTTCATCTAATATTTTTATATTAACTACATTTAATGGTATTTCAAAGGATTTATTAGCTTCTCCACCGTCCAATGATATTTCATAATATGTTGTAAATTCTTCTCCTTTTTCTTTTCTTTCTTTGTCTTTTTTATCTCTTATGTCAGGAAATAATATGGTTTGATTGTCTTTAAAAAGATAAGTTCTTTCTGAATCTTGAGATGTTAATTTTAATGTTTTTTGTTTCTTTATATCGTGAATATAGATATTGGATAAATATTTATTTTCATCTACATCCATACGATGAACTACAAAAGCAATTTTACTACCATCAGGAGAATATTGAACCCCAGATAAAAATTTATACTTGGTAAAATCATCTAATTGTAAATTGTTCACATGTATCCCTCCTAGTTTTATATTATGCTTATATATATTATACATTAAATATAACAAAATGCACCAAAAACACATGGCAATGGGAAAGACAATAAAAATAGTCAAGGTAAAATTCGCCTTGACTATTTTTGTAACAAAAAGGGTAATTTTATTTATATTAATAATGTTCTACTCCAACTCCCACTTTCTTACCTTTAAGCTCATATGAATTATCAAAATCATTAACAGCTTTAACTACTAAATTAGATAATCCAATTAAGGCAATTAAGTTTGGAATTACCATTAGAGCATTAAAAGTATCTGCTAATTCCCAAACTAAAGTAACGTCTAAGGTAGTACCTAGAACTAGCATAATAGGTACAATTATTCTATAGAATTTTACAAAATCATTTCCAAATAAAAATCTGATATTGGTTTCTCCAAAATAATACCATCCTATAATAGTGGAGAAAGCAAAGAAGAATAATGTAATTGCTACAAAATATCCTCCTATATTTGGGCCAATACTGCTAAGTCCTACTTCAAAAGCCTTTTGAGTAAGTTCAGCTCCATCTAGGCCTGTTCCCATTACACCTGTAGTTAAAATTACCAATGCAGTAAGTGTACATACTATGCCAGTATCTACTATAACTCCAAGTATTGCTACAAGACCTTGTTCAACTGGATTATCAACTTTTGCAACTGCATGAGCATGAGGTGTGGAACCCATACCTGCTTCATTTGAGAATAATCCTCTTGCAACACCATATCTTATAGATTCTTTAATGGTAACTCCAATGGCGCCACCTACTACTGCTTTTGTATTAAATGCTCCATTTATAATCATCCTAAATGCTGGTATAATATTTTCATGATGAAGAATTACAATGACAAATGTGCCTAATATATAAAGGGCAGCCATAAGAGGCACTACTTTTTCAGTAAATGAACCTATACGTTCTATACCACCTGAAAATATTAAAAATGCTAGGATTGCTACAACTATTCCTGTAACAATAGTTGGTATATTAAAAGCATTATTTATTACTAATGCCATAGAATTGGACTGAACCATATTTCCCATAAAGCCTAATGCAAGAATTATAGATACTGAGAAAAATCCAGCTAAGAAATTACTCTTAAGGCCATATTTAAGATAATATGCAGGTCCACCTACTAATTCTCCATTGTCAGTTTTTCTAAATAATTGTCCTAGTACAGCTTCAGCAAATATAGTTGCCATACCAAAAAATGCACTAATCCACATCCAAAATACAGCACCAGGTCCACCTGCAACCATGGCTGTAGCTACACCTGCAAGATTTCCTGTACCGACTTGAGCTGCTATGGCAGTGGCTAAGGATTGGAATGGTGATAAACCTACTTCATCAGTTTCGCTTTCTGGTTTCTTAAAGATTTGCCTTATAGCGGTTTTTAATTTACCTATTTGTATAAATTTAAGCTTAAATGTAAACATAAGTCCTGTTCCAAGTAGTGCTATAAGGAGTAACGGTCCCCATAAGACTCCGTTAATACTTTTGACAAAGCTTAAAATTGCATCACTATTCATTTTTTTCCCCCCTAAAATCAATCTATTAACTTTTTAAATAACTGCTTAAACTTCCATAGATAAAGTATATAGGGAGGGTTACACAAAGTTTCAAAAAGTATCAAATTATTATTGGAAATTATTTAAAAATTTTTTAAAAGGAGTCTAGGCTCCATAAGCTCTATTTATGCATACTGTAAAAGATCATTCCATCTATAAATTTTTTTAGATTTACTGTTCCACCTTTTGAGGATTTTCCTCTTATAAAATCCATTTCTAGTTTCACTTGTTCAAAGCTATACAGTCCATTGGAATATTCTACAAATATTTCATTCATATAATCTTCTATACCTAAATTAGCTAAATTAGAGAGACCTACAGCGGCTGTTCTACGTATTCTCTGTTCCATAGATTTGGTTTGGTCTGTAAATTTAGATAAAAGTTCTGTAATAGTAAAATCATTCATAGTTTTATTATTTTTAATTAAAAAGGATACAACATCCACAATATCTTGACTTCCTACTTCTCCAATAATGCCTATTCTTTGCATTAATTTATGGATTTTTACTTCTATGTTTTTTTCGTAATTAGTATTTTCGTGAGAACGTGAATCATCAATAGTTACAAGTTTTTGAATTTGTTCTATTGCTCTTTCCATTTTAATTCTTTCAATCACTTTCCTTATAACACTATCAATTTCCAAAGCATTAATTGGCTTACTGACATAGTATTCTACACCATATTCATAGGCTTTACCAATCATATCCTTAGATGAAACTTGAGAAATCATTATAAATTGAATAGAAGGCCTTAAATCCTTTATTTCCTTTACCAAATGAAGTCCATCTTTTTCTGGCATTAATAGATCCACCAACACTATATCAGGATTTAATTCTAATATTTCCTTTTCTCCAGATAGTCCATCTAAAGAAAATCCAATTACATTTCCTAAATTTCTATCACTTATGATTTTTTCCAATATATTTATAATATTTATATCATCTTCCACTATATAAATATCCATTATCTTCCCACCTCCAAGGAAGTTCTAGGAATTTCTATTTCAAACATTGTACCTTTTTTTAATTCTGAATAAACTTTAATATTTCCATTTAATTTGTTTTGGACTATATCCTGAGCAATACTAAGACCTAGACCTCTATTTATATTTCCTGTATTATAATCAATTTTAGTAGAAAAACCAGGTGAAAATATATAATTTAAATTTTCTTTATCAATTCCCATACCATTATCTATGATTTTAAAAATATGATTTTTTTCATCTGATTCATGAACAAATTGGATTTGACCTTCATTATTATCAGAAATCGCATCTAATGCATTTATTAAAAGATTTCTAAATATAGAAATAAGGTAAAAATGTGCTGAAGTTAAAAAGTTTTCACCTTTTTCAAATTGAATTTTTGCATTTATATTTTCGCCTTTAATTAAATTTTTCATTCCTTCATTTAGGATATCTAAAATATCATGAAAATACATATTTTCCTCATGGACTCCTATTTCCGTTATTTCCTTTACTCCATGCAGAACTAGTGAATAGTCTTTTTTTATTTCATGAATATCTTTGGCTATATTCATGGCATCTTTTTCCCAACTGTCTTTTTCCATATTATTACTAATTTTTTCATATAAATTATATGTATTACTCATAACTTTTTCTATATAGTCCATATTTCTTTCCATTAAATACATTTCAGCCTTTAAATTAGAAGAAAGCATTAAAAATTTTTTATATTTTTCAGCACTTTCCCTATTTACAATCAATATTTTATAGTATTTTAGTCCATTTAATATAATCCACAGTACAAAAGCCCTGGCTATTGCTACTGCTATTAAAGTTCCAAATATATTGAAGTCTAATTTTATAAGCCCCACTTCTGATCTAACAAACATTTCAGCTGCATTGGCAAGAATATCGGTGATTAATGAGACTACAAAGACTTTATTTAAGCTAGAAAAAAATCCTATTTTTTTGAATATTTTAATGGATATCCCAATAACTATATAAAAGAATATTTCAGGGAAAAAAGATATTAATCCTTGTACAAATGAGCTGCCATTTACAAGGGATACCAAAACTCTAAGTAAAGAAACCATAATTCCAGATATAATACCAGTTAAAATTGCATTTAAATCCTTATAAAAATAGGCAATTATAAAAAAAGAGATAATTCCAGCAGAAACCATGAAATCATGGGTAAATAAAGCTAAATATATCTGAGAGGTAATAGCAATTAGTACAATAGATAGGATATGTTTTTTATTTTTACTCATATTTACACCTCGTTTAAATATTGTCTATTAATTATATCATATTTTTGAATACATTATAGATTTTTTAGATACTATTATATATAATGAAACTAGAAAACAATGGGAGGGATTTTTTGAAGAAATTTTTTGTGTTTTTATTAATTTTTAGTATACTTTTGCCGACTAATTTTGTTTATGGAGAAGAGACAGAAAAAGATGAAATTATTATATCCATAGTTGGAGATGTATTTATGGATGGTATTGTTAGAAATCAAATAAATAGAAATGGCTATAACTATCCTTGGGAGAAAGTAAATAAATATTTCCAAGAAAGTGATTTATCCATAGTAAATTTAGAAACTAGCATTACTACTAGGGGTAAAAAATGGCCAAATAAGCAGTTTAATTTTAGATCCAATCCTAAAAATTTAAAGTATATGAAAGAAGCTGGGGTAGATGTAGTTACTATTGCTAACAATCATGTTTTAGACTATAGCAATCAAGGGTTTTTAGACACTTTAAATCATTTAGAAAAAAGCAAAATACCCTATGCAGGAGGCGGCAGAAATAAAAAAGAAACTTTACAAGGCGTTGTAATGGATGTAGAAGGTGTAAAAGTAGGTATATTGGCTTTTTCTAGAGTAATTCCTGATGTAAAATGGTATGCTACTGATAAAAGAGCTGGGATAGTTGGTGCCTATGATGGATATACAAAGGATATGATGAACAGAATAAAGGAAATGAAAAAAGAAGTAGATGTTTTAGTTCTTTCTATTCATTGGGGAAAAGAAAGAAGTACACAACCAAGAAAAGAGGAAATAGCTTTAGCTAAAGCTTCTATAGATGCGGGCGTAGATATTGTGATGGGGCATCATCCCCATGTATTGCAAGGTGTGGAAATATATAAGGGAAAACCTATATTTTATAGCTTAGGAAATTTTATCTTTGGTGGAAAAGATAAAATAACTAGGACCACTATGATTGGGCAAATAAATATAGTAGATAAGAAAATTCAAAGTATAAATGTAATTCCTTGTAATATAGAAAATGGAAGACCTATTCCTGTAGCTGGAAAAGAGAAAGTAGAGGCAATTAATAATATAAATAAATTGAGCAAACCTTTTAATCTTAAATTCGATGGAGAGGGTTGTTATAGAAAAAAGTAAAAAAGCTACAGCATCGAATTAGATGTCCAAATGTTTATTTAAAATATTAATTTGGGTATAGTTAACTATGCTTGTAGCTTTAAAATAGAGAATTTTGCAGATGTAAAATTACAATATTTTGCTATGCTTATTTTATTTTTTAGGTAAACTGTTGATTAAATATGGTTTTGTTATTGATGTATTGGAATTTAACATTTCTTCAGGTGTTCCAGAAAAAAGTATATTGCCACCTGCCATTCCCCCACTAGGTCCAAGTTCTATAATATAATCAGCATTTTTCATTACATCTATGCTATGTTCAATAAGAAATAGACTATTTCCTTCATCAACCATTTGGTTAAAAAGTTCCATTAGTTTTTTTACATCATTAAGATGAAGTCCATCTGTTGGTTCGTCAATTATAAAAACAGTACCTTTCATATTTAGATGGCTCGCAAGTTTTACTCTTTGAAGTTCACCACCTGATAAAGTAGTCATAGATTGATTAAGACGAAGATAAGCAAGTCCCACTTTTTCAAGAGAATATAATTTTTCTACAAAATCTTTGCCTTTAAAAAATTCTATAGCTTCTTCTATGGTAAAGTTCATTACTTCTGCAATATTTTTATTATTATAAGTATATTTAAGTACTTCTTTTGAAAATCTACTTCCATAACATAGATCACATACAGTTTCAATGGAATCCATAAAGTACATATCAGAAACAATAACACCCTTGCCACCACATGCAGGACATGCTCCTTTGGAGTTAAAACTAAATAGTGAAGGACTTACCTTATTTGTATCTGCAAAAAGTTTTCTTATATCATCTGAAACATCTAAATAGGTCGCTGGTGTTGAACGAGAGTTTGTACCAATATCTTTTTGATCAATTGCAATAACATCCTTAGGATAAACTTTTTGGAAAAATTCCATAAGAGAACTTTTTCCAGAGCCTGCTACACCTGCAATCACTGTTAATACTCCCAAAGGCAAGTCTACTGAAACATTTTTTAAATTGTGTAAATTAGCATTTTGAATAGAAAACCAATTAGTAGGTTTTCTTAAATTTGTTTTAAGAGGCTCTTTCTTTTTTAATAATTTTCCTGTTAAATTATTAGAATTTAAAAGTTCCTTATAGGAACCTGTAAATATTATTTCGCCTCCATGAGATCCAGCCTTTGGTCCCATATCTATTACAAAATCTGCCATTTTTATAATTTCTCTATGGTGTTCTACAATTAAAATGGTATTTCCATGATTTTTTAATTTATTTAAAGAATTTTTCAATAGCTGTATATCATGATCATGTAGACCTACACTAGGTTCATCAAAGACATAAACCATGTCGGTTAAAGCAGAATTAATATATTTGGCAATTTTTATTCTTTGTGCCTCACCACCTGATAGAGTTCCAACATTTCTGTTTAGGGAAAGGTATCCAAGGCCAATTTCTATTAAAGCATTAAGTCGCTTAATAAGTTCTTTTTTTAAATCTTGTGCCAAAGGATTTTCAATAGTTTTTATAAATTCTATTGCATCAGGTATAGACATATTGACTACATCAGCAATATTTTTGCCATTTATCTTACAACTTCTTACTTTTTCATTTACTCTTGAGCCGCCACATTTGGGACATTCATATGTTGTTACCATTTTATCTAAGATTTTCTGATGTCGCTTTCCTTCTTTTGTATTAATTATACTTCTGTACATTCTAGGATATATCCCCTCGTACTTAGCAGATTTTGGCCATTCAGGTGGAGGATTTTTAAGCTTTATTTGTGGAGAATAAAGAAACAAATCTAATTCTTCTTTAGAATAGTCCTTTATTTTTTTGTCTAAATCAAAAAGACCACTATAGGCATATCTTTTCCAACGCCATGCTCCTGTAGTAAAAGCAGGGAAGTTTATTACACCTTCGTCATTTAAACATTTATCAAAATCTACAAGCTTATGAATATCTAGATCTGTCACAACTCCTAAGCCATCACAATGATCACATTTTCCTGATGGGTGGTTGAAAGAAAAGCTATCAGAATAACCAATAAATGGTTCGCCGACTCTTGAAAACAGAAGTCTTAAAAGTGAATAAATATCAGTATACGTGCCAACGGTAGAACGAGAATTAGTGCTTGGCTTTTTTTGATCTAAAACAATTGTTACAGGAAGATTTTCTATTTTTCCAACATTAGGTCGCCCATATTTAGGAAGATATTGTTGAACAAAGCTTGGAAAAGTTTCGTTGAGTTCTCGCCTTGATTCTGCTGCTATTGTATCAAGACAAAGGGATGATTTTCCAGAGCCCGAAACACCTGTAAAAACAGTAATCTTCTTTTTAGGAATTTTTACTGAGACATTTTTTAAATTATTTTCATTGGCATTTACTATATTTATAAATTCAGATTCTATTGATTCCATAATGACCACTCTCCAAAAATATATAATTATACTATATAATATATCACATATAATATATCACATATAATATA
>CAZMBD010000005.1:4019-28616 GCA_964564325.1 uncultured Clostridiaceae bacterium | reverse complement strand
AAATATATAATTATACTATATAATATATCACATATAATATATCACATATAATATAATACTTTGTCTATATTGATTTAATATTATTTGTAATTATGAAAATAGTGACAAAGCCAGTAGATTGTAGTATTATATTTAATGATAGATAATTTATAACATATAAATAAAATTGAGAGGAGAAGGTCAATGAACACAAAAAATTCTACAGTTAAGTTAGTGTACATAGCAGTGTTAGTAGCACTGTCATTTATTGGTTCTTTAATAAAAATACAAGGAAGCATAGCACTTGATTCTATGCCTGGATTTTTTGCGGCATTATTTTTAGGCCCAGGTTTAGGAGCTTTAGTCGCAGCTTTAGGACATGTTTTAACAGCTATTACAAGTGGATTTCCACTAACTGTTATTATTCATTTAGTTATAATGGTTATGATGGGGGTATCTGCTTATGTTTTTGGGAAAGTATATAAAAAATCTAATATTGTCCTAGCTTCCATAATAGGTATTATATTAAATGCAGTAGTAGAGCTATTGATTTTAGCACCTATTACTAAATGGTTAGGATTTCCTTTAAATGGATGGGCATTCTTTATAGCAATGATAGGACCTTTAACACTAGCATCAGCAGTAAATATTATTTTAGCTGGCATTATTTATGAATTAATAGGAAAGAGAATTTAATCAAACGATAGGGACAGTCCCTTTTATTTGAAAACCAAACGATAGGGACAGTCCCTTCTATATATTTATTTCAATGGGTGTGTAAAGCCTAATATTTAAATAAAAGGAGGGAAAATTTGATGAAAAAACAAATAAGTCTTGCTAAAATTGCAGCAATATTATCAATACCTTTATTAGCTTTTATTTTATGGTATATATTTTTACCTGCAATTAATTTGCATTTCTTTGGATTTTGGGTATACCTTATAATTATTTTAATGTATACCTCAATAGTTACGGTTATATTAAAAAAGGAATTGTATAAAATTTTTATAGTTCCAGGAATTTTAATTGTATTATTAATTGTATTAATGGTATTTTCAATGGCAATATTTCATTCAAAAAAATATGCAAATTTAATTCAAAAAGAAAATGGTTCTTTTGAAGAAGACATTAAAGAGTCTTCATTTGAGCAAGTACCTACAGTTGATAGAGATACAGCACAAAGATTAGGTAGTAGAAAGATGGGGGAAATGTTAGATTTAGTTTCTCAATATAATGTATCTGATGCCTATACTCAAATTAATTACAATGACAAACCAGTGAGAGTTACTCCACTTGAATATAATGGATTCCTAAAGTGGCTAGGTAACAAAAATGAAGGTATACCTAATTATATAATAGTAGATATGATAGACGGTACAGTAGAGTTAAAGAAACTTGAAAACAATATAAAATATTCTAAATCAGATAAATTTTCAAGGGATATTTATAGGCATTTAAGACAAAATTATCCTAAGGATATGTTTTATGAAATCAATTTTGAAATAGACGAAGAAGGAACTCCTTATTGGATAGCACCTGTATATCGCAATACAATTGGTTGGTTTGGAGGATTGGATGTAAAAGAAGTAATACTCACAAATGCAACAAATGGAGAAACCACCAAATACAATATACAAGATGTACCAAAATGGGTAGATAGAATTTATCATGCTGATAGAATAATCAAACAGCTTAATTGGAATGGTGGACTTCAATCTGGATTTTTCAACTCTTTATTTGCTCAAAAAGGTGTGTTGCAGACAACTGAAGGATATAATTATTTAGCTATAGATGACGATGTTTATTTGTATACAGGTATGACTTCTGTAGGAGCTGATGAATCTAATGTTGGCTTTGTACTTGTAAATTTAAGAACAAAAGATACTAAATTTTATAAAATGTCCTCAGCAGAAGAATTTTCAGCTATGGAAAGTGCCGAAGGAGCAGTACAAGAAAAAGGCTATAAATCAACATTTCCAATACTGTTAAACATTGATGGCAAACCAACGTATTTTATGTCCTTAAAAGATGAGGCTGGACTTGTTAAGATGTATGCATTAGTTGATGCTGGGAATTATCAAAAAGTATCAATTGGTACAACAGTAAATAATGTTGTAAGTACTCATATAGGAAGGGATATAACTGCACCTCAGTCTGAAGAAGACAGTGAACCAACAGAAATTTTAAATATAAAAGGTAAAATAAGAAGTATTGAATCCGTTGTAATTGATGGAAACACACATTATTATTTCATATTAGATAATAGTGATAACATATTTATAGCTAATATTGGAGTATCAGAAAAGTTGCCATTTATAAAAGTTGATGATGAAATAGAATTAGAATATTATGAAAAAGGCGGAATAAATCAAATAATAAAACTAAAATAAGACAAACGTTAGGGACAGGTACTTTTGTTTGACAAACAAAAGTACCTGTCCCCTTTATTTGGGCTATACTTGATAATTCACGGCTTGTGCCATAAATAATTTATAATATAAACTTTCTTCTTTTTTCATTAGATTAGCATGACTATCAAAATCTACTACTGTTCCATTTTCAATCAATAGAATTTTATCAGAAAAAGTGCTACTAGACATTCTATGAGAAATATATATGGCAGTTTTTCCTTCTACCATAGTATTAAAATGTTCATAGATTTCTGCTTCTGCCAAGGGATCTAGGGCTGATGTAGGCTCATCTAATATAATCAGTGGAGCATCTTTATAAAGGGCTCTGGCTATAGCAACTTTTTGTTCTTCTCCGCCTGATAATTCTACTCCTTCATTGTCATAGGATTTTCCCATTAGGGAATTTAACCCCTTGGGTAGGGAATTGATTTTTTCCTTTAATCCCACTTCTTCTATTAATTCCATTATTTCTTCATCTTCACTATATTCTTCACAGGTAATATTTTCTCCTATAGTAAAGGCAAATAATTTATAGTCCTGAAATATTACAGCTATTTTTTCCATATAGCTTCCGTATTCATAATCATAGATATTGTGCCCATTTACAAGTATTTTCCCAGAATTAGGCTCATAAAGGCGACAAAGTAATTTAATTAAAGTGGTCTTACCCGCACCATTTAGTCCTACGATGGAAATTTTCTCCCCAGCATTTATATCAAAGGAAATATTTTTTAATACATATTTATTACTACCTGGATATTTAAAGGAGATATTTTTAAAAGAAATAGAATGTATCTCATCTTTCATTTCCAATGCCCCACCATGTTCCCTAGCTTCAGGTAAAGATACAAATTCCATAAATGGATCTAAATATTCCAGCATTTGAAAGGTCATGGTTATATTTTCTCCTAATTTTGTAGTGGTTTGGGAAAAATTAATTGCTGCATTTACATACATAGTAAAGGAACCTATACTAATTTTTGATCCAAATTTGTCGCTAATAACCCTAAGACCGACATATCCATAAGCTAGACTTGCCTGTAGTACATTAATTATATTATACAGTCCTTGAGTCTTTCCTAATCTATTGTAAAATATTTGTAGTTCATCTATTAATTCCTGATTATAATCTATTACCCTTTGAGTTAGCATTGGAGCCATATTATAAAGTCTAATATCCTTTTGAGGTTTATCTTGCCAGCTAAGGCCGAGATAATAGCCATATTTTCTATTAATAGGAATTAGGGATTGGAAAAATTCTTGTTGATATTTAGCAAAAGTACTATATACCCAAAGATTTAAGCCAATAGTAAGTAGTAAAAATACTACCAATGCCCAAGACAATGAAAATAGTATGGCAATTAAACTAAATATAGTAATTAAATCTCTCAAAGTATTAGTTATACCTAGAATTATATTTTCCAATGCATTTTGATTATTACTGGCAAAAACAGCTCTTTCCTTTAAATCTAAATAATAGGGATTTTCTAAATAATAGAATTCCACATTCATAATTTTATTAGCCATAATTTGGCTCATTTTTTCTTCTAATTTCATTCGACCCATGGTTAGATGCTTTTTCATAAGATTTTCTATAAATTTAAAAATCACATTAGATATGATTATTGAGGAACCTAGTATTAAAAGCAATTGAGGGTCTTTATTTCCTAATAACTCATCTATTAAGTATTTAGGTAGTACAATGTTTATTACAATTCTAGAACTTTCCAATATGGCATTTATAAATAGTAAAATGATATAGCCAGGAGATGCCTCCCAAGAAAGACTTAAAAATGATTTCATTTTCTTAAGCTGTTTCAACTGCTGTCCCTCCTTCTTGATAATATTTACCCTGAATAGTAAACATTTTATAATATTCGCCTTGTTTTTCCATTAATTCGTCATGAGTGCCATATTCTATTAAACCAGTTTTATCAAATAGAGCTATGGCATCACAAAACTTGGTGCTAGATAGACGATGGGAAATATATATAGATGTTTTATTTTCTACTAATTCACTAAAGTCCTTATATATTTCTGCTTCAGCCAGTGCATCTAAGGCAGAGGTAGGTTCATCCATTATTACCATATTTCCATTTTTGTAAAGTGCCCTTGCTATGGCTAACTTTTGACTTTCTCCACCAGATAATTCTGTTCCATTTTCATCTATGATTTTAAGCATCATTTGATCTAAGCCTTTAGGGAAAGAATCTACTTTTTCTTTTAGACCAACTTTATCTAAAACATTATATACTCTATCATTGTTTATATTTTCAGAAGTACAGGCCACATTTTCTGCCAAAGTATAGGCTAAAATATTAACATCTTGAAATACTACAGAAAACATGGAGTAAAGTTCTTTTTTAGTGAATTCTTTAATGGGAATGCCATTTATTAATATTTCACCTTCATCTACATCATATAATCCTGTAATAAGTTTCACTAAAGTAGATTTTCCAGCTCCATTTAAACCTACAATGGCCAGTCTTTGACCTTTGGGGATTTTTAAATTTAAGTTTTTAAATATATAATTATCTGTTTTAGGATATTTAAAGCTTACATTTTTAAATTCAATTTCCAATGTATCATTTTCTATGGCCTTTTTTTCTCCACCGATTTCTCCTAAATCCGTATCCATAAATTCGAAGAAATCATGGACATAAAGGGTTTCTTTATGGATAAATGACATATCATCTACTAGTGTATTTAATAAAAAGGAAAGCTGAAGTATTAGTGCTAAATACATAGAAAAATCTGCTATACTCATGCCATTAACTACTTTCCAGATTAATATGCCATATAGTGCAGCTTGATTTATTAATAGTGTAAATAATCCTAAAAATCCTAGTGCAAATTCCCTTTGTTTAATTAAATAGTTTAAGTCTATATATTTTTGAATTTCCTTATTATAATTTTCCAAGACTCTGTTTTTTAGATTATATAATCGTATTTCTTTTCCGAAGCTAAAATCATGGGTAGTTTGATAATAATATCTTTTTCTTCTATGTTGTCGGGATAATTCATTTTTCATGCTATATTCATATTGGCTTACTTTTCTTTGAATCCATAGATTGGTAAATAGATTTAATAATAAAGATAATAAAATCCAAATACTAACTCTACCAATCCAAAGGGAAAATAATATGGAGGTTAAAAATATTGCTGGTGTAGTAAATAACTTATGATAAACCCCTTCTACACCATTATTATTACTACTAGTGGCTTCTAAAGCTCTATCGTAAGTTTCATAAAAGCTAGCATCCTCCACATATTTATAATCCATTCCCACCATTTTTTGAAATTGATCTGCTAAATAATTTATTCTCAAAGCTGTGATTTTAGTATCACAAGACATTTCTATATAGCTTTTAATAAATCCTACTATACTGCTAAGAACAAAGAAACCTAAAATTATATAGAGGATATTTTCTAAACTAGCCATATTTCCTAAACTTAATTCTTCTATTAAAAGCTTTGGTAGAAAAATTGAGAAAAAGGGATATATGGTAGCTGTTAAGGTGTAGATGAAAAAGTAAAAATACAGTTTAGGATTTTGAATACTTACATTTTTAATGAGCCTATTCATGGTTTTACGAAATGGATATTTGATTTTTGTTTCCATAGTCTTTGCTCCTTTCTTTCCCTTCACCTATGGATTCAATAGCTAGGCCCAGGGATTTTAACTTATCCTTATTGATTTCATAATAAATTCTTTTGCTTTTTTCTATATCCATTGTAATGGAAATTAGTTCACTTCGAATTAAAATATCTATGTGATGTGATATAGTTGCTGGAGTTAAATCTAATTCTTCAGCTAATTCTTGAGTGTACATAGGTTCTTTTGCTAAATTGTACATAATATTTAATCTAGTATTATCACCTAGGGCCTTTAAATCTGAAACTAAAGCTTCTTCATGGGAAGAATATTTTTCTTTTAATTCTTTAAGTGGAAAGAAGTAAATTCCAATAGAATGGCTAAGAATCTCTCCATTGAAATTAGCCGATAATTGATTAAAGGTAAAAATACTTATACTAATATTAGTTTTTTCCACATCTATTGGTTTTGTAGAAAAAAATTTCCAAAGTATAGAATTTAAATCTTTCATTTCCTTCAATTCTTTTAAAGTATTATCAAAATCATTAGATATAATAGGATAGTAGATTTTAAATATAGGTATAGTTCTATTCATAAATTCCTGAAGTTCCATCATAAATTCAAGTCGATTTTCATAAAGGGAAATAAGTTGTAGTTTTTCTTCTGCTGATTTTTCTACATTTTCTAAAAGTTCTATAAGATGAGATAGGGATTTAATTTCTGCATCATCTTCTAAATCTACAAAGGATTCTCGAAGTATTTCAAGTACTGCATCTTCCACAATTTTTGACTTATCCTCATTAGATAAAAGTTCACTATATTTTTTAATTTCCATTTGCTTAATAAAGCGAACTAACTCTAAATGATCTTGTTCATCATTTTTATTTAATCTAAATGCAATTTCTAGTTTTGGATATTCATTGTAAATAGGTAATATTTCTTTTTTTAATGTTTTTTTATAATCGCAATAAGACTTAAAGAAATCCATCATTTCCTCTTCAGTTTTACCAAAGGAATTATGATTTTCAATTACTTTCTTTTCACTTTCAATTTTAACTTCCAATAAAAAGTTCACCACTTCAAAGGCCCAAATAGGGGAACTTTTAATATTAAATTTATTATTCATAAAGTCACCTCGTATTAATATTCTGAATTCATTATATAATTATATTAGATGTCTGTCAAGTATATTAGACAAACATTAAAAATAATTGACATAGATATATGATGTTGAAATTAAAAATGTGTTATAATAAGGATAATAATCCTAATAAAAAGGAGGCAAACACTATGCAAAATTTCAATTATTCCATACCAACAAAAATATTTTTTGGTGAAGGCCAAATAGAAGTTTTAGCCAGTGAAATTAAAAAATATGGCTCAAAAGTACTTTTAACTTATGGTGGAGGAAGTATAAAGAAAAATGGCATATACGATGAAGTAGTGAAGATTTTAAAGGATAATAATATAGAATTCTGGGAATTAGGAGGGATTGATCCAAATCCTAGAATAGATAGCGTAAGGGAAGGTATCAAAATCATAAGAGAAAACAATATAGATTTTATCCTAGCAGTAGGTGGAGGTAGCACCATAGACTGTTCTAAAGTAATAGCTGCAGGATATTATTATGATGGGGATCCATGGGATTTAGTAATTAAAAAAGCCAAAATTGAAAATGCATTGCCCATAGGTACAATACTTACCATAGCTGCTACAGGTTCAGAAATGGATTCGGGGGCAGTAATTACAAATTTAGAAACTAAGCAAAAATTAGGTACAGGTCATCCTTCAATGGCACCAAAGTTTTCCATATTGGATCCAGTATACACATATACAGTACCTAAATATCAAACAGCTGCAGGTGTAGCAGATATAATGAGTCATACTTTTGAAAATTATTTTACTTTAGATGATGGAGCATATTTGCAAAATAGATTAGCAGAATCTGTTTTAAAAACTTGTATTCACTATGGGAAAATAGCCATAGATGAACCAGAAAACTATGAAGCAAGAGCCAATATCATGTGGGCATCTAGTCTTGCTATTAATGGATTACTTTCTTATGGAAAAGATACTATGTGGTCTGTCCATGCCATGGAACACGAATTATCAGCATACTATGATATAACTCACGGAATAGGCTTAGCCATATTAACACCACCTTGGATGGAATATGTATTAGATGATGAAAGAGTGGATAAATTTGTGGAATATGGAGTAAATGTATGGGGAATTGATAGCAATAAAGATAAATATGAAATAGCAAAAGAGTCCATAGATAAGACAAGGGAATTTTTCTTATCATTAGGAATTCCAATGACATTAAGAGAAGTAAATATAGGAGAAGAAAATCTAGAAAACATGGCTAAAGCAGCCATTGAACACAAAGGTGGAGTAGTAGGAAATTTTAAACCTCTTTATTATGAGGATGTATTGGCGATATATAAGATGGCACTATAGTCAAACAAACGTTAGGGACAGTCCCTAACGTTTGACAAATGAAAGGGACTGTCCCTTTTGTTTGACTACTCAATTAATATTTTATAAGCAATATCGAACAGTTCTTTAAGATTTTTCTTATTAGTAGTGTAATAATATCTATTATTGATACTAGGCTCAAAATTGAGTATTCCTAAATTTAAAAGTAAGTTTAAATGATAAGATAGGGTTGCCGTAGATAGATCAAAATAATCAGCTAACTCCTTATTATACCAAGGTCGTTTACTAGTAACCCTAATAATTTCCAATCTTGTTTCATCAGAAAGAGCTTTAAATAGGTTTTTACACTGTTCTTGATTTAATTTATCATCAAATTTATGTTCTATGGAGTGACCAAAAAGCATAATAAAGGTGTTGTCTATATAGAAATGGAAAAGACCTAAATCTATAAAAAAGCTTTCAAACATTCTCAATTCTTTTTCTTCTTCTATAATTTCAGTATAATCCCCAAGCCCTATGGTGTTTAAAAAATCAATAGGATCTTTTTGGAACATAATATTATGTTGATAGCGTTTCTTTTCTATAAATTCATATACTTTTTCTTCAAATGGTTCATAGTATAAGTTATAAAACTTTTCATATACTTCTATTACTTTGCTTTTATATTCATCAGGATAATTTTTTATCTGTATAAAAGTTAAAGCTTTTTCTTCATTGTACACATCCATTAAAGCATTTTTAATTAGTACATTTTCACTATCGAAGGGTAAATTTAGTTCAAATCTATCGTAGATTAATTGAACTAGTTCTTCAGCATCCATGGATTTGAGGTAATTTATTATTTCTAAAGGTTCCTCTAAACCTTCCTGTATGATTATTTCAATAGAAACGTCTAAAATATCTATGGTTTTAGAGGCAACAAATACTAAATCGTTTCTAAATATGGGAGAAATATTGTCGTCTACATATTTAAGCCAATCTTTTACTTCTTTACTTGGAGCAAAGTCCAGCATATCTTTAGATAAGTTTTCTTGAAGGATATTTTTATCCCAATTTACTTTATGAAATCTATTAACTGTGTATTTAAACATAGATTCTATAAACTCTAGAGCTTTATTATATTCTATCTTATAAATCACTTTATCACCTCCTGATAGATTACATGATACCATAATAATACTTAAAAAGGAACTAGAAAATGTATGTTAGAAAAAAATCGAACACTATACGAAAAGTATTGAATTATCTATATTTTTAGTATATACTATATTTTAATATAGCGGTTTAGGAGATGGTGAGATGCTAAATATATTTAAAAGAAGATCTAAATTTCAGAGAAATGATGAAATTGATAAATCACTAGTACAAAAAGAAAAAGATGAGCCAGATACTAATTTTTCTATAGTTAAGCAAAATGAAGAAAAATTATTATATAATTTAAAAGTCAAAGTGGAGGATTCAACTAATCAGACGCAAAATTTAATAAATGCTATAGATTCTATATCCAATCGAGTAGAGGAACAAATCAAGTATATTTATTTAGTAGTAGATGAAATAACGCATTATTCAGCTATGGCAGAAGAGTTACATGCTAGTTCTAGTGATTCTTATATGAAGGCTAGTGAAACTTTAGATATAGTAGAGGATGGTAGTGGAGCAGTCTACAATACTATTGAATCCATGAATGAAATAAATAAATCTATGTCCAGTGTAATAGAAGAGATAAACAGTTTAAAAACAAGTATTATCCAAATAGAAGACATATTGAATATCATAAGAGATATTGCAAAACAGACCAATTTATTAGCATTGAATGCAGCTATTGAAGCAGCTAGAGCAGGAGATGCAGGTAGAGGTTTTGCTGTTGTAGCAGATGAGGTAAAAAAATTAGCTGATAAAAGCACTCAATCAGCTGATCACATATCAAATATTATTAAGGAAATTGATATAAATGTAAACAATACCATTAATGCAATTGAAAATAGCAATAATAAAGTAAATGAAGGTTCATCTATTGCTGATGAATCCAGTAAAGCTTTTAAAAGCATTGAAATTGCTATTAAGGATATGATTCAAATAATGAATGAGATAACAGAAGCTGTATCCATCCAGACCAGTAGCCTTGAATCCATAGTCCTTTCTACTAATGAAATGCAAATTTCATCAGAAAAGGCTATGTCTATGGTGGAAAGTGCCATGATGAATACTCAGTTTACAAAGGCTACATTAGATGAATTAAACCAAGTTACTAAATTATTAAATGAGATGAGTAGAAAATTATTAGATGAAAAGACAATTGAAGCAGAGAAAGAATTAATTAGCATAAAACTAAATCTTTCAGAACCAATTTATACATTAGATCCTGCCATGTCAAATATTATGGAAAATACTAGATTCCTAAATAATATTCATACTGGCTTATTAACTACCAATGATGTGGGAGATGTACTACCTTCTATAGCAAAAAATTGGTACGTAGAAGATGATAATCTTACTTGGATATTTAATTTAAGAAATGATGCAATCTTTCATAATGGTAAAAAAGTTACAGCTTATGATGTAAAATATTCCCTAGAAAGATTATTATCTCCTGAATTAAATTCACCAAATGCTTGGTTTATAGACTATATAGAAGGAGCAAAGGAATTTATGGAAGGAAAGGAGAGAGAAGTTAGAGGGATTAAAGTATTAAATGACTTTAGATTATCTATTAAACTTGAAGCAGCTTTTAGTGGATTTGTTTTACTACTATCCCATGGTTGCTGTGCTGTAATGGATTCAGAAGAGCTTAAAAAAGGAAATTTTGTAGGATGTGGGCCTTATATACTTGATAGTTACAAAGATAATATGTATACGCTAGTGGCCAATAGAAATTATATTGGTGGAAAACCTTATTGCGATATTATTGAAGTATTAAATGGGGATACAAATGCACTTAAAAACTTTTTAGATGGGAAATATGATTTTTATATAATACAAAATAAAGTTGAGTATGAAACTATTAGAGCTGGAGTATTAAGTAAGAATATTAAATTAACAGATTTATTAGCAACCTTTTTCATAGGTTTCAAAATGAAAAATACTAGTTCTCAATACACTCAAAAAAGAGTAAGACAAGCAATAAACTATGCCATTAATAAGAAGAGAATAATAGATGAAATGGTAGGTGGTCTTGCACTAGAGGCTAAAGCTATGATACCACCTAAGCTAGTATCCTGTGATCATATAGAAGCTTATAAATATAATCCTGACAAGGCAAGAGATATAATCAGAAAGGAAGGTATAGATTTATCTCGTCCTCTTGTAATTCTTACTGGTCCGTATATTCATCCAATTTTAAAATTAGTTGAAGAGGATTTAAAGGATATAGGTATTATTTGTAGATATGAAAAAATTTCAAATGAACAATTTGTCAAGTCAAAAGAGTTACAGCAGGGTTATGATATGTATTTTTATGGTTGGTATGCAGATGCATTAGATCCATCATCCTTTATAAAGCCTTTGTTTGCAGGGAATAGTGAATCTAATTTAAGTGGCTATGAAAATCAAGAGGTAATGGAGTTAATTGAAAAAGCAACTAAAATGTCAAATCCTAAAAAAAGAAAACAAATATATGAAGAGATTCAAAGGATAATATTTGAAGATATGCCTTGTATACCTTTATTTCATCCACAAAATGCAGTATGTACTCAGGAAATGGTATATAATGTCAACCTATCTCCGCTGGCTATGCTTAAATATGACAATATTATTAAAGAAAAACAATAGGAGGACTTAATATGAACAATAGAAAATATATAAGAATTAGTGCTATAATTTTAGCTATTATGCTCATGGTAGTTGGATGTTCTAGTAAAGAGGTAGTCATAACAGCAGAAGAACCTGAAGTATATGGAATAGTAGAGACTAATTTATCCATGGAGGAAAAATTAGAGGATTTCGAATATATGTATACACTTCTTGGAGAGAACTATCCTTTTTTCGAAGTAAATAAAAGATTAAATGATGTGGATTGGTTAAAGAATAAAAATAAATATAAAAAAATGATCAAGAATACTAAAAACGATGCAGAATTCTTTGTAGCTATAGATCATATACTAGGAGATTTAAATAATCCTCACACCCATGTATTTAGTGGAGAGGTATATAAACGTTATTATAAACATTTTTATCCTTTTGAACACGAAGTATTAAATTACGAAAAATCTATGGCGCGATATGGTTTTGATGGAAATGTGGATAATATAGAGTTAAATCCTAATTCAAACTTTTTAATTAGCGATGATGAAGTATTAAAAACTAAAATATTAAAAGAAAATGAACTAGCGTATATGCAAATTAAATCCATGTCTGCTTATCATATAAAAGAAGACTATGGAAGGGTTAAAGAATTTTTAGAGGAAGTAGAAGACTACGATAAGCTAATAATCGATATAAGAGGAAATACGGGAGGCTTTGATGACTATTGGAAAAATATAGTTGGTTTTTTAATAGATGAGCCTAAAAAAGTTGAGTATTATTCTTTTTTTAGAGGTGATTACAGAGATAAATATGAAATGTACAAGGTAGCTACAGGTAAGCCTATAGACGATTTAGATGATGATATGCTAGATAAACTCCCAAAGGAAGTAAAGGATAATTTTGATTATTATGATACAAATTTTGTTATAGTAGAACCTTGGAATGTAATAGATTTTAAAGGAAAAATATATTTATTAGTAGATAAATATGTGTTTTCTTCTGCAGAAAAATTTGCATCCTTTGCTAAGGATTCTGGATTTGCAACTTTAGTGGGAGAAGCTACTGGTGGCGATAGAGTTTTCCCAGAAATTCCATTTGCCTACCTTCCTAATAGTGGTTTGATAATTAGATTTAGCTCCGAATTAGGTATAAATCAAGATGGTACTATCAATATGGAAACTAAAACTATACCAGATATAGAAGTAGATGCAACGCCTAATGAAGACTTTACAATAGATCCATGTATTCAAGCAGTAATAGAAGACTAACTCATTTCTTAGCTTTGAGTATTTAATTTTGTCTTGATGTTAGAAAAATATTGACTAATGTTAGAAAATATTCTATACTCTAATTAAGCTATAAATAATCTTTATAGTTTAAAAAATAACATAGTAAAGTTTAATGGTCAAAATTAAAGGAATAGTAAAAAAACTATGCCTTTAATAAAAATTAAAATGGAGGGGTTAAAATGAGGACCAGAAAGTATTTAGCTTTAATTATTGTTTTAGCTTTAACCTTAACAGCCCTTGTTGGTTGTGGTAAAGAAAATTCAGGGGTTGAAACAGATGCTAAAACAAAAGTAGATGGAGGAGAAGATGTTGCAGAAGGAATTGATAGTGAACAATATCTAAATCTTCTTTTAGGTGCTGAGCCTAGTACACTAGATCCATCTAAAGGTGCAGATTCTTATTCTAATTCAATTTTAAACAATGTAATGGAACCATTAACTAGATTAGAAGAAGATGAGGATTTAAATAATTTTGTGGCACCAGCAGGAGCAGAAAGTTGGGAGTACAATGAAGATGGTACAGTATGGACTTTTAAGATAAGGGATGCAAAATGGTCTGATGGAGAACCAGTGAAAGCTCAGGACTATGAATATGGTATAAAAAGATCCATAGCACAAGACACAGCATCACCTTATGCATATTTACTAAATCCAATAAAGAATGCAGCTAAAGCAAATAGTGGTGAAGCTTCAGTAGATGAAGTGGGTGTAAAAGCACTAGATGATAAGACATTAGAAATAACTCTTGAAGGACCTACACCACACTTTTTGAGCTTAACTTATCAAAGGGTTATGTTACCTCAAAGAGAGGATATAGTGGAAAAACATGGGGATAAATATGGTTCAGAACTAGATACTATAGTATATAATGGACCATTTATACTTAGCACTTGGGTTCATAATAGTGAATTAGTATTAAGTAAGAATGAAAACTATTGGGACAAGGATACTGTAAAATTAGAAAATATAAATCTTAAGATAATTCAAGATGAAAACGCTGTTTATAACTCATTGGCTAATGGTTCCATAGATATAGCAGGGGCCAATAAGCCAGAATGGAAAGAAAAGTTTATGAAGGATGATAGATTAGATCATCAAGAAATAGTAAATCCTCAGACATTCTTTATATTCTTCAATACTCAAGATGAAATATTTAAGAATGCCAATGTAAGGAAAGCTTTTTCCATAGCTATAAACAGGGAAGAACTAGCTAATGTAATATTTCATGGTGTTCACATGCCAGCCTATGGTTGGGTTCCACCAAGTATATCTATAGATGAGAATGAATATAGAACTGTAGTGGAAGGACCTGTAAAACAATTAATAGATGAAAATTCAGATCCTAAGGCTCTATTAAGTAAGGGTTTAGAAGAATTAGGTATGGATCCAGATCCAGCTAATCTTACCGTTAAGATAGCTTTTGGTAGTACTGATCAATGGTTTAGAACTTATGGAGAATATCTTCAAGAAATGTACAACAAGCTTTTAGGAGTTAATATTGAAGTTGAAATGTATGAATGGCCTGTGTTTAATGCAGCTGTAGAAAAGGGAGAATTCCAAGTAAGCTATATGGCTTGGGGTGCTGAATACAACGACC
This sequence comes from uncultured Clostridiaceae bacterium, assembly GCA_964564325.1. Classification (GTDB taxonomy): domain Bacteria; phylum Bacillota; class Clostridia; order Tissierellales; family Tepidimicrobiaceae; genus JAAZMA01. The sequence goes on along the minus strand of CAZMBD010000005.1, from coordinate 13,566 downwards.
CATTCTGCATGTTGAGTTTACTACGCTCTGATGCAAATGCTATAGGAACTGGTTGGGCTAATGAAGAATACGATAAGCTTATAGATTTAGCAGCTAAGGAAATGGATCAGGAAAAACGTATAGAATATTTTAAGGAAGCTGAAAAGATATTATTATATGATGAAGCAGTATTAGCACCTGTAGTATATCCAAGAGGAAATGTATTTAGTTATAAATATGTTCACGATTTAGGAGTTACACCTTTTGAAACCCAAGGATATAAATACGGATATACTCAAGGAAGATAAACTAATAACAAAGATAGCAGTTTGTTAACATAGTTACAAACTGCTATCTTATAAAGCCTAATGAGGAGGATTAAAATGGGCAAATATATATTAAAAAGATTTGGACATATGCTTTTATCTCTATTTATCATAACGACTATAACATTTTTCTTGATGCATAGTATACCTGGTGATCCATTGGCTCATATGGCGAGAAAGCTACCAGATCAAATTAGGGAAAACTATTATACAAAGTATGGATTGGACAAGCCGGTTATAGTTCAATATAAAACATTTTTAAAAAATTTATTTACCGAAGGGAATCTAGGAGAATCCTTAAGATATCCTGGTAGATCTGTTACAGAAACTATATCTACTCATGCTAAGATTTCAGGAAAACTTGGTATTCAAGCTTTAATATTAGGAGTTTCAATAGGGATTATTTTAGGTATTGTAGCAGCTCTCAATCGAAATAGATGGCCTGACTATCTTATTATGTTTATCGCTATATTAGGGGTTACAGTGCCAATATTTATAATTGCTGCCCTGCTACAATATATATTTACAGTGAAATTTGAATTATTGCCAACTACAGGTTGGGGAGATTTTAAACATACAATTTTACCTACTATTACCATGAGCCTTGGTTCTATAGCTACCTATGCAAGGTATATGCGTTCAAATGTATTAGAAGTAATAAATCAGGACTATATATTAACAGCTCAAGCCAAAGGAGTTAGTCCTTTTAATGTAGTAAGAAAGCATGTTGTAAGAAATGCAATACTTCCTGCTATTACTATATTAGGACCACAAATTGCTGGAATTTTTACTGGTTCCTTTGTAATTGAGAAGATATTTGGAATACCTGGACTTGGGTTCTATTATATAAGTTCCATTAACGATAGGGACTATACTATGATTATAGGCACTACTGTATTTTATGCAGCCTTGTTTGTTTTTTCTCAATTAGTAGTAGATATCTTGTATGGAGTAGTGGATCCAAGGATTAGAGTTTCAAAGGACGAATAGGTAGGAGGTTATATATATGGAAGGAATTTCAAAGGACAAGTTTAGGAAGGTTCAAATAGATAATTCTGAAAAGGAGAAAATGGCAAGACCTCAGATAGGTTATTGGCAAGATGCTTGGAGAAGACTTAAGACTAATAAGGTTGCTATGTTATCCTTAATCATATTAGCAATTTTAGTAGTAATGGTAATAATAGGACCTCATTTAAATGACTATGACTACAAGGAAGTAGATGCTTCCAAAGTAAATATGAAACCTAATAAGGAGCATTGGTTTGGTACTGATGAATTGGGCAGGGATTTATTTTCCAGGGTTTGGCAAGCTGGTAGGATTTCCATAGCCATAGGAATTATAGGAGCAATTATTGATACAGTAATAGGTTGTATTTATGGAGGAATTGCAGCCTATTTTGGTGGTAAAGTAGATGCCATTATGATGAGAATTGTAGAGATACTTATAAGTATTCCCTATCTAATGGTAGTTATATTAATCTCCATAGTGACAGAGTCTAGAAACTTTGGAACTCTAATATTATCTTTAACCTTAACTGGATGGTGTGGAATGGCGAGATTAGTCAGGGGACAAATGTTACAGGTAAAACAGCAAGAATATATAGTAGCTGCTGATGCCTTAGGTGTAAGTCCATGGAAGATAATTACAAAGCATTTAATCCCTAATGTACTTGGAATAATAATTGTAGCTGTTACTTTTGATATTCCAGGCTATATTTTTGCGGAAACATTTCTATCCTATATAGGATTAGGAATACAACCACCGAAGACTTCTTGGGGTGCATTAGCTTCTGCAGCACAACAAAATTTCATATTTCACCCTTATCAGATGTTTTTCCCTGGTTTAATGATAGCTCTAACTATGTTGTCTTTTACTCTTTTAGGTGATGGACTAAGGGATGCACTAGATCCAAGATTACGTGAATAGGAGGGAATAATAGTGGGAAAAATATTAGAAGTAAATAATTTGCAAGTTTCTTTTCATACCTATGCAGGAGAAGTTAAAGCTGTCAGAGGAGTTGATTTTTATTTAAATAAAGGTGAAACATTGGCCCTAGTAGGAGAATCAGGTTGTGGGAAAACTGTAACAGCTAAGGCTATAATGCGATTGTTAAAAACACCACCAGCTGAAATAAAGGAAGGTTCTGAAATCATATTTAATGGAGAAGATGTATTAAATATGAATAAAAAAAGACTGAGTTCCTTTAGAGGTGAAGATGTATCTATGATATTTCAAGACCCTATGACCTCCCTAAACCCAACTATGAATATAGGAAATCAAATAATGGAAAGTTTAAAAATTCATAGGAAATTGAATAAAAAAGAAGCCAAGGAGGAAGCAATAAGATTATTGAAATTGGTAAATATACCAAATGCAGAAGAAAGGATTAAAAGCTTTCCTCATGAACTTTCAGGAGGAATGCGTCAAAGGGTGATGATAGCAATAGCTCTTTCTTGTAATCCCAATTTATTAATTGCTGATGAGCCTACTACAGCTTTAGATGTGACTATACAAGCACAGATTATAGATCTTTTGAAGAAATTAAGGGATGAATTAGGAACTTCAATAATACTAGTAACACATGATTTAGGTGTAGTAGCAAATTTTGCTGATAGAATACAAGTTATGTATGCAGGACAAGTAGTTGAAAGGGGGACTAGAGAAGAAATATTTTATAAGAGTATGCACCCATATACTTGGGCTCTTTTAACTTCTGTTCCTCGTTTAGATACTGAAAGCAAGAAAGAATTATATGCCCTAGGAGGGACACCACCAGATTTAATTCTTCCTTTAGAAGGTTGCCCCTTTAGTTCTAGATGCGAACATTGTATGGAAATATGTTTGGAAAGAAAACCTGAGAAAACCAAATTATCAGATACTCATAGTTTATCTTGCTGGCTGCAACATCCAAGTGCGCCTAAGATAAAAAGGCCAGAAAACTTGGGAGGTGAAATAGATGAGTAGGGAAAATCTAATAGAAGTAACAAATTTAAAAAAATACTTTCCTGTAGGTAAAGATAAAGTATTAAAAGCTGTAGACAATGTAAGTTTCAATATTAAAGAAGGAGAAACATTAGGTCTAGTAGGAGAATCAGGTTGTGGCAAAACTACTTGTGGAAGAACTATATTAGGTATATATAATGCTACTGATGGTCATGTATATTATGATGGGAAAGATGTACATGCTATGGGTTGGAATGAAAAGCTTAAGTTCAAGAAAAATGCACAGATAATATTTCAAGACCCCTATGCTTCTTTAGACCCTAGAATGACCATAGGAGATATTATAGGAGAGGGTATGGATGTGCATTTTAAACTAAGTCATAAGGAAAGACAAATGAGGATTAATGAGTTATTAGAAATAGTTGGCTTAAATCAGGAACATGGCTCTAGATTTCCTCATGAACTTTCCGGTGGTCAAAGGCAAAGAATAGGTATAGCTAGAGCATTGGCTGTAGAGCCTAAATTTATAGTATGTGATGAGCCTATATCAGCTTTAGATGTATCAATTCAAGCTCAAATAGTAAATCTATTGATAAAATTGCAAAAAGAAATGGGATTAACCTATTTATTTATATCCCATGACTTATCAATGGTAAAACATATTTCTGATAAAGTAGGAGTAATGTATTTAGGCTCTATAGTAGAATTGGCTCCTAGTTCTAATATGTATGAAAAGCCATTGCACCCATATACAAAGGCCTTAATATCAGCAATACCTATTCCAGATCCTAAAATAGAAGATAAAAGAGAAAGAATTAAATTGGAAGGAGAGGTTCCTAGCCCTATAAATCCACCAGCAGGATGTAAATTTTTAAAGAGATGTGCTTATGCAAAAGATGTATGTAGTAAGATAACCCCTGAACTAAAAGAAGTAGAAAAAAATCATTTTGTAGCTTGCCATTTATTTTAAAAAACATAAAAGTAATTATTTAAGGGGGAATTAGATGTTAAGTAAAAGTACTATAGAAGATATATTTAATGTAGCTATATCTAATGGTGGAGATTTTGCCGAAGTATTTGTAGAAGATAACTTTACTACGGAAATTTCCACCATAGGAGGATATATTGAAAAAGGAATGAGTGGTAGGGATTTTGGTATAGGCATTAGAATATTTGATGGATTAAATAGTGTATATGTATATACAAATGATTTATCTAAGGATAATTTAATAAATATAACTAAAAAAGCATCCATAGCCATTGGAAAGAATAAAAAGGATGCAGTTTTAAATTTTGATAAATCTATAAAACCAGATATTCACAAATATAGCATATTTCCTAGCAATGTAGAGATGATAAAAAAAGTAGAGCTAATGAAAAGAGCTACTACAGCAGCAAAAAACTATGGAGATGAGATTACTCAAGTAACAGTAAATTATATAGATCAGGAACAAAATGTACTAATAGCAAATACGGAGGGAGTATTTGCAGAAGATAAAAGAGTTAGAACTAGAATGTTAATACTAGTAGTAGCAGAACAAGGAGGACAATTAGAGGCTGGTTATGTAGGACCAGGGGCTTTAAGGGGATTGGAATTTTACGACACTATAGATATCGAAGATTATGCTAGGGAAGCTGCTAGAACTGCTAAGACTATGGTTTATGCAGATTATTCACCAGCAGGAGTAATGCCTGTAGTAATAGATAATGGATTTGGTGGCCTTATGTTTCACGAAGCTTGTGGTCACAGTTTAGAGGCATCTTCTGTTGCCAAAGAAATATCTGTATTTTCTAATAAATTAGGAGAAAAAATTGCATCTGATGTAGTAACTTTAGTAGATGATGGTTCTATCCCAAATTCTTGGGGTTCATTAGGTGTAGATGATGAGGGTAAGAAAACTCAAAAGAATATACTTATTGAAAATGGAATATTGAAATCTTATATGATAGATAAATTAAACGGAAGGAGAATGGGAATGAATTCTACTGCCTCTGGTAGAAGACAATCCTACAGATTTGCTCCTACATCTAGAATGACTAATACCTATATAGATAATGGTAATAATACCAAGGAGGAAATAATAGGCAATACAGAGCGAGGATTATTTGCAAAATATATAAATGCAGGTTCCGTAAATCCTGCTACTGGTGATTTTAACTTTTCCCTTTCAGAAGCTTATTTAATCGAAAATGGCAAAATAACTAAACCAGTAAAAGGTGCCACTCTTATAGGAAATGGCAGTAAAATTTTAAAGGATGTGGATATGGTGGGCAATAATTTAGAAATAGGTCAAGGCTATTGCTTTGCAGGTAGTGGTGCCATATTCATAGGTGCAGGCCAGCCAACTATTAGGGTTAAATCCATGACAGTAGGGGGGAGGGAAGAGTGAAGATGAATATTGATGAATTATTTAGTAGAGGAAAAGAACGAGGAATAGAAGATATGGAAATATATGTGATTAAAAATTCTTCTACTAAATTTAAAATATATCAGGGAGAATTAGAAAATTACAATATATCTAAAGAAGGAGCATTATCTTTAAGAGGAATATATAAAGGAAAGATGGGATACTCTTATACTGAGAAGTTAACGGAAGATTCAATAGATGAATTAATAGATAATCTTATTCAATATGCCCAATGTAATGAAAAAGAATATATTGAAAAATTATCTTCCCCTAAGGAAATAACTATAAAAAACAAAGAAAATAAGCTGAGTGAATATGGAGAAAATGAAAAAATAAACTTTTTAAAATCCATAGAAGAAAAAGCCTATTCAGCTGATAAAAGAGTAAAATTAGTAGAGACTTGTAATTATGAAGAATATGATAATACTATTTTTATAAAAAACACTAAGGGATTGGAATTAAAGGATAAATATAGTGTGGGAATAGTAGCTTTATCCTTAGTAACTAAAGATGATAAGGATACACAAATAGGCTATTCCTATAGAATTATAGATGATTTATTAGAAAAACATAAAGATATATTGATAAAAGAGGCAGTTGATGATGGAATAAATATGCTTGGAGCTAGTACTATTCCTTCAGGTAATTATGAGATAATTCTTAGAAATAATGTAGCTGCAGATCTATTTAGTACTATGGCTCCAGTATTTTTAGCAGATATGGTTCAAAGAAATTTGTCTTTAATGAGAGGCAAAATTGGAGAGAAAGTAGCTTCAGAACTACTAAATATTGTAGACAATCCATTATTAGAAAATGGAAGTACATGTAGAAACTTTGATGATGAAGGAACTCCAACTTTTGCTAAACATATAATAGAAAAGGGAATATTAAAAACTTTCCTTCATAATAATAGAACAGCAGAAAAAGAAGGTGTAAAATCCACTGGTAATGGTTTTAGAACTTCTCATAAATCTTCTCTAGGAGTATTGCCTACTAATATATATATAGAAGAAGGAGAAGATTCTTTAGAAGATATGGTAAAATCTGTAAATGAAGGAATACTAATAACAGATATACAAGGTTTACATGCAGGTATTAATACAACATCAGGAGATTTTTCTTTATCTTCTAATGGATATTTAATAGAAAATGGGAAAATCATAAAACCTGTAAATCAAATAGTTATAGCAGGTAATTTTTATAAAATGTTAAAAGGTATAAAAGCTTTAGGAAAAGATACTAGTTTTTCTTTTCCAGGCACCAATTATTTTGGCTCCCCTTCAATTAGAATAAATAGCTTAACAGTAGCTGGAAACTAGGTCAATGCTAAGGCATTGACTTAGTTTTTTTTATAATTAAAAAAACCCTCAACTTTTTGTTGAGGGTTTCTTCTTGACAAAAATTACATATTTATATACAATGATATTAAATAGTAAACATAGTGTTTAATATAATAGCAAAATTTTAATAGAAGGGAGTTTTTAAATGAAATTATCTGATAGTGAATTTAAAGTTATGGAAATTATTTGGGATGAAAACTACGTAGATGAAAATGGAGAGATTACTGCAAAGGAACTTTCAGACATATTAATTGAAAAATATGGATGGAGTAAAAATTCTAATTATGTTTATTTTAAAAGATTATTAGAAAAGGAAGCTATAGCTAGAAGATACCCTGATTACACTATAAGACCTTTAATTACAAGAGAAGATATTGTAAATGAATCAGTAGTGGAAATGATAGATCAGGTTTTTGATGGTTCTGTACTTAGCTTTTTCTCTGGATTTATTAATGATCAAAAAGTTACTAAAAAAGACATAGAGGGAATGAAGGAAATTATAGAAAGCTTCGATTTAGAAGACAAAATAAAGACAGGTAGATAAAAATGATTAAATTAAACCCTTTAGAAATTAGCATAGTATCTGGATTTTATGTAATTTTAATAATTTTATTTAGAAAAACTTTAAACAATAAAAGTTTTAAATATTCTCTAAAAATAATATGGGGCATTATAATCTTAAGACTAATACTACCCTACAGTATTAGAATTCCCATATCTAGAGTAAAAGGAACTAGTATAATTAATGCAGTAAAAAATCTAATAGTGGATTTAATTATAAAAACTAATCAGTTTAAATCAAATTTCTTAATTTATAATATAGACAGTTTTTTTCCTAAACTAAATAGAGTTTTTGTAGCACTATTAATTTCTATTTATACAGGATTTAAAATTTATCAAATGAAAAAAGCACTATCCCATTCTTATATATTAGAGAATAATGAATTTATCAATAGTTATCTTAAAGAATTTAAAATTAAAAGAGAAATACAAGTATTAATAAATAATGATTTAAAACATCCTATAACCTATGGAATAATTAAACCTAAAATTATTATTCAAAGCGGATTATTAGAAGATAAAAATACTCTTAAACATGTATTAACTCATGAAGTAATTCACATTAAAGAATTAGATATACTTTGGAATTATTTAAAAAACATATTAATTTGTATTTACTGGTACAATCCACTGATATGGCTTATGGGAATTAGTTTAAATGAGGATATAGAAATCCTTTGTGATAAATTGGTAATTACCAATCTAGGGAATAATGAAGAAAATAAAAAGAATTATTGTATTACAATGTTCAATTTAATTACATCAGAAGATAATAGTACGATACTAGTACAAGAACTACATCCTAATATGAAAAGAATGATGATAATTAAAAACTGGAAAGTAGAAAAAGTAGGGATTTTTCTAGCCATTGTGATAATTTTTATTACCTCTACGGCCTTTATATCCCTAGAAGAAGATATATATCCTCAAACTATATCTTCTAATAAAGATAATAAAGTGATACTTGATGTAAACAATAGAACAGAGGAAACTACAATTGGTAAGTATAATAAAATCCATGAAGCAGATATAGTAGAGATGAAAAAGCCAAATATTAGCCACAGCACTACAATAGAGGCTTTTGGTGGTAGTAAAAGCTATACATTTAATATGAGTTCTTGGATAGGTCCTTCATCTAAAAAATTTGTAACAAAAATTAATAATCTATCTTCGAAGGGAGCCATAGATTATAAAATTATTATAGAAGAAAATGGAGAAATAATTTATAGTAATAGCTTTTATAGAAGTACAGTTTTAACCACAAATTATTCAAAGGATAATAGAAAATATAGAGTTACAATAATAAATACATCTAATAAAGAACTTAGCTATGATATAAGTATATTTAATCATAAGGATTTTGATGCTGAATTATATGTAATAGAAGATAAAACATACTTTGATAAAAATGATACAGATATACCAAAAGAAATATTTATAGAAAAAGATTATCAAGGTAAAGTATATAGTGGTTTAATTCCAATTGAAACTATGCATTATAATTCACATAACAATAGTTGGACAGTGAAATACTCAGGATATATTTATCCAGAAAAGCATAAGGAAACTAAAAAGGGGGATTGAAAATATGAAGAAAGATAAAGGGCTAGTACTAATATTGGCGCTAATAGTATTAGTAGCCGGAATCCAATTGGCACAAAAAATGAAAAGTAGCGATAAAAAGGACACAAAACATTTGGATTTAAAAAAATCCATAGAAGTTACAAAAATGGAGTATTATCAAGATATAAATGATGACGAAGTACCAGAAACCATAGAAACTTCAGAGGAACAAGAAGGGATTATATATAGTGGAACACTGGAATTAAGGAGTAAATCTTATGAAAGTTCCAATAATAGTTGGAAGGCTACTTATGAGGGGAAATTATATTATGATAAAGAATTAAATGGAGATATTGGAAAGGGGAAATAAGATAATATGGCTAGGTATAAATTTGAAATAAAAAAACTATATAGAAAAAAAGCCAT